>JALNXP010000119.1 GCA_023230285.1 Bacteroidales bacterium
TACCCTATCATTCAATTTAAAGATGACGATTTTGAGATTGCTTTTTCACACAGAACAGGTTCTTATACAGAAGACTATTTTTCTTTTGTCAACGGTCAATACACGCCACACGGTGGAACTCATGTTGCTGCCGTTAAAGAGATTATAGTTAAGACTGTCAAAGATTTCTTCAAAAAAGATTTTGACCCTGCCGATGTTCGTGCCTCTATAATTGCCGCAATAAGCATCAAGATAAGCGAGCCTATGTTCGAAGGACAGACAAAAACCAAACTCGGCTCTTTATTAATGGAACCGGACGGTATCTCCATACGTTCCTACGTGGGTGACTTCCTTAGAAAAAATCTCGATAATTTTTTGTATAAAGACAAAGATGTCGCCGAGAATATGCAAAAGCGAATTTTAGCTTCCGAAAAAGAGCGTAAGTCGATAAACCAAATAAAGAAAGTCAACAAAGAAAATGCCAAGAAAGTCAGCCTGAACAACAGAAAACTCCGTGATTGCAGAGTACATCTCAACACAAATCACGAGCAAAAATTAGAGTCGACAATTTTCATCACCGAAGGTGATTCTGCAAGCGGTTCATTGACAAAATCCAGAGATGTAAACACGCAGGCGGTATTCAGCTTACGCGGCAAGCCGCTAAACTGCTATGGCATGTCTAAACACATCACCTACAGTAATGAAGAGTTTAACCTTCTTCAATCTGCTCTCAACATAGAAGAAGGATTGGACGGATTAAGATACAACAACATAGTAATTTCTACAGATGCCGATGTCGATGGCATGCACATTAGATTGTTGATGCTGACGTACTTCCTTCAATTTTTTCCGGAACTTGTAAAAAGAGGACATGTTTATATACTGCAAACTCCACTTTTCAGAGTAAGAAACACCAAAGAAATTATATATTGTTTTTCTGAAGAAGACAGACTTAATGCTCTTAGCAAATTAGGTAAATCCGCAGAGATAACACGATTTAAAGGCTTAGGCGAAATATCCCCGAAGGAATTTGAAGGTTTTATAGGTAAAGATATACGCTTAGAGCCGGTAATTTTAACCAACAGCGGAACTATTCCCGAAATTTTATCATTTTATATGGGAGAAAATACCAATGACAGACTGAACTTCATCATTGAAAACCTGAAAGACGACATCGACAATACGGAATTTAACCAATAGTGAACAGTAAATTCGATAAAAGCGCAACAGCCCGCATAAAAATCAAGAGTTAATCTTTCAAGCAACCGATAGGAACAATTAGCACACCATCTTTGCGTTTGTATGCAAATTCTCCGCCTGTAAGTACCATTAAGAATGCCGGTTCTCCAATTTTTGAAGTGTCGACTTTTGCTTTCAATTTTATCAGATTTGCTGCAGCTTCTTCTGTTTGTTTATTCCCCATTTTCACCTCTACAGCAGCCCATTGTCCATTATATAAACGAATAATCATATCTGCTTCCAATCCGGATTTATCACGATAATGAAACACTTCACCCTCATTCGCTTGTGCATAAATTCGCATGTCACGCGTACAAAGAGATTCAAAGAGAAAACCGAAAAGTTCAAAATTGTTCCAAAGACCTTTTGGAGAAGCATGAAGCATAGCTGCCGCAATTGAAGGGTCGACAAATTGTCGTTTTTCACTTGTACGAATTGCCGTTTTCGACCTTAAAGACGGTTGCCACGCCGGTACGTCTTCAACTAAAAATATACGTCTTAGAGCATTCAAATAAGAATTTAATGTTTTATCTGTCATACTCGAATCATGAGCTTCAATATCAGCCATGATAGTACAATTTGTTGCTAATGTTGAAATATTACGCGCCAACGACATTAACAACAATCTTAATCGTGCTGGATTTTTTTCGCTTCCATCTACACGTTGCACATCATAATTTATAACAGCTTCGATATAATCTCTCGCTATTTGCAATGCGACTTGTTCACTGTTTCCTACGGAAGCCGGCCAACCACCCCGACAAATCACAAAAGCAATTTGGTCCATTGTAAGAGATGAAATACTTTCTATATCCAACTTTCCTGCGAACAACCGAGATAAAGAGACTGTTCCATTTGATTCCTGCGATTCAAATAAGCTCATCGGACGCATGAGAATGCGAGATATCCTACCTGTGCCTGAATGCATTGTCGCTCCATCAACAGGCACCGCCGAACCTGTCAATATAAATTGTCCCATTTTTTGTCGATTGTCAACAGCAAACCTAACAGCATCCCACAATACCGGTGCCATTTGCCACTCATCTAACAAACGCGGTGTCTCACCTTGTAATAACATTGAAGGTTTCGTGTCCGCCAAATTCAAATATTCTTTTGACCTGTCAGTGTCTTGCATATACAACACACTTTTAGATACATTCAATGCAGTACTTGTCTTTCCACACCACTTAGCTCCTTCTATCAACACAGCTCCGGAAGCATTCATTTTTCTCTCTAACAAGCCATCAGAAATACGTGGCAAATAATTTATTTTAACATCCATTTTTTTATTAATTTCATTTGCAAATATAATAAAAAAATTAAATTCCGAACTTTGGCGTAAAAAAATTCCGAACTTTGGCTGTGAATTGTAAAAATAATACTTTATCTTTGCATTCAATAAAAGCGCAACAGCCCGCATAAAAATCAAAAATAACATCAATCATAAGTCGTTTATACGTATCTCAACAAAATGGATCAAGTTGCACTTTTTCAGAATAGAAATAATAAATTAACAAAAAATATTTTTATATGAATAGTTTTATTTACGACATACCTGTTAAGGTATGTTTTGGAGAAAATCAATTACAACATCTTGGAAAAGAATTAAATAGATTTGGTAAACGTATCTTGTTGACTTATGGCGGCGGTTCTATTAAGAAGACAGGACTTTATGATAAAGTCATTACAGAATTAAACAATTCGGGGCTTGAGATTTTCGAGCTTTCCGGCATAGAGCCGAATCCGCGCATTGACTCTGTACGCAAGGGAGCACAGATGTGCAAAGACCACAAGATAGACGTGTTACTCGCTGTTGGTGGCGGCTCTACTATAGATGCAACCAAATTTATGGCTGCCGGTGCCTGCGTAGACTTTGACCCGTGGAATTTTCTGAACGAACAATGGGCACCGATAGAAAAGGCTTTGCCGATAGTTACAATTCTGACACTTTCGGCTACAGGCTCCGAAATGGACTGCGGCGGCGTCATCAGCAACCCCGAAACCAACGACAAAATAGGACGAATGGCTCCACCGATGCTACCTAAAGTCTCTTTCTTAGACCCTACAAACACATTTACAGTCAGCCCATATCAAACTGCCTGCGGAAGCTCCGACATACTGTCACATATTATAGAGGTATATTTCAACATGAGTACAGACCTTTACATGCTCGACTGTTTTATGGAAGGTTTGATGAAGACTGTGATAAAATATACTCCGATAGCCATGAAAGAACCCGACAACTACGAAGCCCGCGCTAACTTGATGTGGACATCATCATGGGCTATCAACGGATTTATTGACGGTGGCAAAACACAAGCATGGAGCTGTCACCCAATGGAACACGAATTATCAGCATTCTACGACATTACCCACGGTCTCGGCTTGGCAATCCTAACCCCACGATGGATGGAATATTGCCTAAATGAAAAGACAGTTTCAAAATACGTACAATTCGGAGTTAACGTCTTCGGCATCAGCCCAAATCAGGAGCCAATGACAATAGCAAAACAAGCCATTACAGCATTTAGCGACTTCCTGTTTAAAACCTTAGGTCTAAAAAACAATCTAACATCGCTAAACATCGACAACACTCATTTTGAGACCATGGCGGAGAAATCCGTAAAACTCGGTGGGCTAAAATATGCTTTTATTCCTTTAGATAAAAACGATGTAATGCGTATTTTCGAAATGTGTTTGCTGTAAAAGCAATCACATGATGTAGGACACATCATGTTTTTAGACTAAAGTCACCATTTTAATCCATCATGCAAAATGATAAAGTCACCACTTCGATATCCGGGTGGAAAAAGTAGGGCTATTCCTATAATTGCCAATCTAATTCCCGATTTTGATGAATTTCGTGAGCCTTTTTTAGGAGGAGGTTCCGTTTTCATCTATGCCAAACAACGTTTCCCGAATAAAAAATTCTGGATTAATGACTTATATTTCGAGCTTTTCAAATTTTGGGAAATGACACAAAAAGATGTTGATGCTCTGATAAATAAAGTTTATGAATGGCGAAATCAATATCCTGTAGGAAAAGAATTGTTTTGTTTTTTAAATCAGAATATTGATAATTTTAATGATTTAGAACGTGCTGCTGCTTTTTTCATCTACAATAGAATTACATTTTCAGGAACTACTTTAAGTGGTGGCTATAGTGAAGGTGCATTTACAGGACGTTTTACCGAAAGTAGTATTAAACGATTAAACGACTTAGCAAAAATCATAAATGGTTCCTTAATAACAAATTACGATTATCAAAAAGTAGTAGAAAAAGGTGGTAGTAATGTTTTTATTTTTTTAGATACACCTTATTATTCTGCAACAAAATCTGCTTTGTACGGTAAAAACGGTAATTTACATAAATATTTTAATCACCAAAAATTTGCTAACACAATGAAAAACTGTAAGCATAAATGGCTGATTACATACGATGATTGTGAGTATATTCGTAATCTATTTTCGTTTGCAAACATTATCCCTTGGAATTTAACGTATGGGATGCGAAATGTCACAGAAAACTCTGACCAAAAAGGGAAAGAATTATTTATTTCTAATTATCTATCAATCAAAAAATGTCCTGATGAAAGTGGTCAATTGTGTCTGTTTGACCCTAAATTTGAATATACAAAGGCAACAATAGCAGAAACAATTTAAAATCAGAGTACATTTGTATTTACAACAATTTATAATTCATCAGGCCACGGGCAAGGCTCACCGGTAGTTACAAAAGAAGGACGCTGGGCATCTACTTTGCGCATAAAGTGTCCTATTTTTTTAGATAACTTATTGACAATATGAGGATTATCAGCAGATAAATCATATTGTTCAGATATGTCGTCTTTTATGTTGAATAGTTCTTTTTTACCTGTTTCATAATAATATATCATTTTCCAATCATCTTTTCTGATGGAGCAAGTTGGTCCGATTCCGGGACCTGAGCCATCCCATAAATTAGGGCAATTCCAATACAGACATCTACCTTTAGAGATATTTTTTCCGGCATCAAGCATCAGCGGGACAAAGCTCTTCCCGTCTACAGGCTGTATTGTACGATAATCGTCTATGCCGGCTATTTCGAGTATGGTAGGAAAAAAATCTTCTATGATAACATATTCATCACATCGAGTATTTGGAGGGACATGTCCTGACCACGCCACTATCATAGGCTCACGGATGCCGCCTTCATACGCAGAGCCTTTACCGCTATTAAGCGGATAATTCTGAGTATGTAATTCGCCGTCTCTCCAATATGACGAGCAACTCAAACCACCATTATCGCTCATAAACAAGATGACGGTATTATCCATTTCATCATTATCTTCGAGCCATTTCATAATATCGCCGAGGCTCTTATCCATTCCCTCTATCAGTGCCGCATAAGCTGCTTCTTTTTCAGACAAGCCTTTATCAACATACTTTTGATAGAAGCGCATATCTTTATTAATCGGCACATGTATAGCATAATGAGCCATATACAAGAAGAAAGGCTGACCATATTCTTTAGCTTTATCGAGAGCATCAAGAGCTTCTATTGTCAATGCTTCAGTAAGAAATGTATCTGTGCCATGATATTTTTCCAATCCGGGAATAGCAAACAGCGACTGATGAGTTCCGTCAGGCGTATTACCATAGGCAGTTTCGCCGAGATAAGAAGCCGGACCGCCGGCAGCATGACCGGCGATATTTACTTCAAAGCCGAGATGTATCGGATTTTCGCCCGGAGTATCGATTGCTCCGAAATGAGCCTTTCCACAATGAATAGTATGATAGCCGTTATCTTTCAATATCTGTACAAAAGTCGTAGCCTGATAAGTTTTGTTTATGCCCGCCACCTGACAAATACCGTTTACATTCCATTCCGGAAGGATTAGTGAAGCACTCTTTGCATCTGTTGTTTTATCTTTCTCTAACGTCCAATTAGTAACTCTATGTCGGGCGGCATTAGCACCTGTAAGCAGGCTGCATCTGCTGGGAGAGCTAATAGAAGAAGCATACGCCTGCGTAAACATTTTCCCCATCGCCGCCAAGTGCTCCATGTTTGGCGTCTCAAAAACCTCATTATAATGAGTCCGTTGATTCCAAAATTCCACTGAGCAATCTTGCCATCCCATATCATCAACCATGAACAATATAATATTAGGAGAAGTTTCCTGTTTGTCGGCAGTACAAGCTGAGACGACAGCAGACATTGCACCCAACGAGAATAATATTTTTTTATTGACAGACATAAAGCATCATTTTACATAAACAATTAACGCAGAGTTATTCTACGATACGTTTAACTCTTATATTTTTGGACCAAAGTTCAGAGCCATGACCTAAGAAACCTATTTTACCGGATTTATTGAACAATCCCGGGTGTTCACGACCATCCACAGGACCTGATGATATATCGCCTTCGGTGATAACCACGCCGTTGAGTGTCACTCTAATATAGTTTCCTTTTGCATAGATTTCTTCTTCGTTCCACTCTCCAACCGGACGGAAAGCATTTTGATTTTGTGCGGGGATTACGCCGTACACACTACCATGATATTGATAATTTTTCAGCCACGGTTGATATATTTCATTATGATGGTCAAGGATTTGTATTTCCATTCCTACGTAAGCAGCGTCGCCCACGCCCGGAGTTCTTATGCCCACGCCGTTATTAGCACCGGGTGTCAATTTAAACTCAAAGCGAAACACAAAATCGTCATATTCATCTACGGTATATAAGTCACCGAAGCCTTGTCCTGTCGGGCGAACAGCTATTACGCCATTTTCAGTAATATAATCTGTTTTATTTCCCATCCATTTATGCAGAGAAGTGCCATCAAAAAGCAATTCAAAACCTTCTGCCGCTTCTTCAGCGTTGAGCTTATAAGGTTCAACAACAGGAAGTTCTCGCACATAAACATCTCTATATAAAACTTTGCTGCCATGAGCTTGTAATTCTATAGCACCTTTGTCGAAAATCGGCTGATTGCGGCTCCAATAATTTTCCATAACAGTATTATCAACCACAAGTTCGCCGTTGAGATAAACCGTCACTCGCTCCCCTACCATCTTGATAAAGAAGCTGTTCCACTCTCCGAGTTTATTATCTGCAACTTTCAGCGGTTTGGACACATTAACGATGTTATTATAAAGTCCGCCGGAGCCTACCTGTGCGCCGACATCGATACGTGCAGTGTCCCATATTTGAACTTGCGGT
>JALNXP010000120.1 GCA_023230285.1 Bacteroidales bacterium
ACCCTAATGATGGCATCTTTACCGTCTTAACAAAATCTGCAAGTACAATTAATATCTTTTCTGCAAATGGCAGACTTGTTTATACCACAGAATGTCAAGAAGCAGCTTCTATCAACTTAAGTGATTATCCTTCAGGAATTTATTATATCAATGTGTTTAACGACACAAATAAAGAAACTCAAAAAGTAATTCTTAAATAAAAAACATATCGTCTATATTGAAAATATAAACAACAGATTATGAATATTGTTATAGCAGGAGACGGAGAAGTTGGCGCATATTTGGCAAAGTTATTGACGGGAAAAGACCATAATATTTTTGTCATAGATTCTCATGAAAAAAACCTTGAATCTATCGAAAGTCACAACGATTTAATTGCAGTAGAAGGCGATTCTACTTCAATAGAGGTTTTGAAAAACGCCAATGTAAAAAACGCCGACTTGCTAATATCTGTTGTACATGACGAAAAAGTGAATATAGTTACCTGTATTTTGGGTAAAAAAATGGGAGCATCAAAGACCATTGCCCGCGTAAACAACTTAGAGTATTTCAAGGATAATTGTATGGACATTTTTGCCGGTGCCGGCATAGATGCCATAGTCTGTCCCGAAAGAATTGCAGCCAACGAATGTATAGATTTAATATCACACTCGGCAGCTACAGAAGTTTTTGATTTCAGCGGTAAATTATTGTCTTTGATGCTGTTCCATTTAGATGACAAATCTAAATACCTGAATAAAACTATAAAAGAATTTATGGCTGATGATGTAGCTAATGATTATACAATTATGGCTATTGCTCGCGATAATCACAATTTTATTCCCAAAACTTCTGATGTCTTAAAAAACGGTGACTATATTTATACTCTTACAAAGCCAAGAGGCAAAAAATCTTTGATAAATGCCATCGGAAAAGATAATCAAGAAATTAAAAATCTGATGATTGTCGGAGGTGGCAGAATTGGAAGAATGATGGCAAGTCAACTGCAAAATACACATAACATCAAAATTATAGAAAAAGACATTGACAGATGTAATAAACTTGCATCTTCACTACAAAACTGCTTGATTATCAATGGCGATTCGAGAGAAGTCGAAATGCTCGAAGATGAAAACATAAGCGGAATGGATGCCTTTGTTGCCGTTACCGATAATTCTGAAACCAACATACTTACATGTATGCTGGCAAAACGTTATGGTGTCAACAAAGTTATAGCTTTGATGGATAATGTAGAGTACATAGATTTGGCACAAAGAATAGGCATTGATGGTATACTCAACAAAAAACTTATTACAGCAAGTTATATGACAAGGTATACTCTCGATGCTGATGTTTCTAATATCAAATGCTTGAACGGCATTGATGCAGAGATATTGGAAATTCGTGCTAAAAAAGGCTCATACATTACTAAGAAAGCCGTCGGAAATCTGCATCTCCCGGAAGGAATTGTCATTGGTGGTGTCATAAGAGAATATGAAAGCCATATTGTTACCGATGACTTCCAAATTCGCCAAGACGATAAAGTAGTAGTGCTGTGCTTCCCCGACACTGTTCAAGACGCGATAAAACTGTTTAACAAACAAACATTATTCTGACAAACAGATAGTTAATAGCGAAAACTGCTCCCACCAAGAAACTCCTTCATTATGGAGGTCGGAGGTATCTCTTCGGTGCCGACACTGTCAAAATAACTGATAAATTTTAACAATCTTCTTGCTTCAGAATATTCACCGCAAAATTGAGGTACGTTTTCCAATAAAGGCACTATATAAGGTTTTAAAACAGCCAACTCATATAACAAAGCCGAGTTAAACATAAAATCGGCGTTTTCTTGAAATGGAAATATGTGCTTATCCTCGCCTTCTCTTACTTTAGGCCATCTCTTAATAGTTTCCATTGCACTGTAACCTCTAAAACGATAATCACGTATAATTCTTCTAATCAACCTGTTATCTGTTGTAGGAATGACGTTGTGTCCATCTATGGATATTGTAGTTAAAGCCGAAACATATACTTTGTACAGATATTTATCATCTATATCAGGCGTTAAATTCGGATTTAAACCGTGAATACCCTCAATAATAACCATATCTCTTTTACCCAATTTCAACTTGGTACCATCATAAAATCTTTTACCCGTTTTAAAATCGAAACGTGGCAATTCAACTTCTTCACCTTTTAACAACTGATTCAGCTGCCGGTTAAAAAACTTCACATCAATGGCTTCGAGAGCTTCAAAATCATAGTCTCCATTTTCGTCTTTCGGAGTAAACTCTCTGTCAACAAAATAATCATCAAGAGAGATTTTTACACATCTTATTCCTAAAACCTGCAAATGCACAGACAAACGTTGCGCTGATGTTGTCTTTCCGGAAGAAGAAGGACCTGCAAGAAGAATAATTCTGATATTTTTGGCTTTCTTCCTGATTTTATCGGCAGCATAATGAAACCTGACCTCCTGATTCGCCTCCGCAATCTTGATTACATCACTGATATGACCATCTCTAATCGCTTCATTCAAATCTCCAATATTCTCTAATTTAAAAGCCTCCTGCCAACGATTATACGCATTAAAATTACCCATCATTTTAGGCTGATAAACAAAAGGTTTCACTGTCGTGAAGTTCGTTTTAGGATCCGGTATCGACAATATCACGCCATTGTCATATTGTACTAAATCAAAAACTTTTAACACACCAGTAGAAGGCGCAAGAAAACCATAAAAATAGTCGACAACATTACCAATGGAATATACTGATGTGTAAAGATTTCCACGCGAACTAAGAAGTTTAGTTTTGGCATTAAGTCCCTGTCTCTCAAAAAGTTTAATCGCTTCGGCGGTAGGCATTTCTTTTCTGATAATCGGAATATCAGCCATAATAATTTCCCGCATCCTCTGTTTTACGAGACAAATACTTTCTTCATTTAGAATGTTCCTACCTTGTTTAATAGTACAATAAAAACCTGAAGCTACCGAATTTTCAAGAAATAATTTATGCCTGTCAAACAAATCATGAACGGCTTTATAGAGTACAAACAAAAGCGTTCTGCTATAAGCACGCTGACCATCAACAGATTCTATACCAAAAAAACGCACTGTAGACGGCTGAATCAACACAAAATCAAGCTCATTATTTTTATTATTCACATAAGCACCTAATATACCTCCGACAATATAAATTTTCATATCTTCGGCTATCTCTTTTAAAGTCATGCCGATAGGATAATCTCTAACTATATTATTATTTTCACAGATAATGGTTATTTGTTTCATACGTATTTTAAACTTTTAAGTTCCTTAATTACTACCGTAATCCGGCGCATATTTAATAAAATCATAATACTCATTAAAAATTCGCTCAATGATTTTCATGTTCTTATAAAAAAACTCGAAAACGGCATTCCACGCATCTTTATTATATATGCTGACATCCGTTTTTTCAAGATAAATTTTTGCCATCTGTTTTTTATCATTAACAGGATATTCCAAATCCCATATCATCTCCTGTCCTAAAGCTGTTTCGAGAATGTTTTTCAAACTCTCAAATTTTTCGTAATAATAAACCCTCTTTTCGAGGTCATTGGCTATAATATCAATGCCGACACGAGCAAATATCTCATTAAACTCAAATTTAAGTTTAACCTTGTTGATGCCGGTATCCTGCATTATCCACTTATTCTTTCGCTTCCTTTTGGAATATTTTTTAAATTCACTCCAAAACTCTAATACCAATTGCTTGTTTTCTTCCTTTGAATACATAATGCAAAGGTAATACAAAAAAAAATTTCCAAACATCATATTTATATAAAAAAATATATTATCTTTGCACCCGCAAACAGTGATGGCGTCGTAGCTCAGTTGGTAGAGCAGAGGACTGAAAATCCTTGTGTCACTGGTTCAATTCCAGTCGATGCCACATATTCAACCACACTACTAAATAGTGTGGTTTTTTTTATTATTTTTGCCTAAATTTTTAGTCTATGGTTTCTTCAATGACCGGCTTTGGTAAAAGCGCTGTTTTCGTAAACGGTAAAAAAATTACAATAGAAATTAAATCACTGAACAGCAAACAATTAGACCTCAACGTCAAAATACCTGCTGCATATAAAGAAAGAGAATTCGAAATCAGAAACACTATCTCAAAAGAATTATTGAGAGGGAAAATTGATGTCTTTATTTATATTGAAACAGATAATAATCTGCAAATTCCTAATATCAATACCGAAATTGCAAAACAATATTATTCAAAATTAAAAAATATAGAAGAAACATTGCATCTTAATCCAAATTGTGATTACATGTCTCTACTTTTACGACTCCCACAAGTTATTGATAATGCTCAAGAAGAGATTATTTCAGATGAAGAATGGAACGAATTAAACAATGGCATAAACGACACTATCAAAAAAATTAATGACTATCGCCTACAAGAAGGAACAGCCTTGAAAATTGATTTTGAAAAACGTATTAATTTGATAATTAGCTATTTAGATAAAGTGGAAACTTTTGAAGCCGACAGAATCGAAAACATCAAGGCTAAACTACACAGTCAATTAGATACAATTATCAGCAATTTATACGACAAAAACAGATTTGAACAAGAGCTGATTTATTATTTGGAAAAGATAGATTTTACTGAAGAAAAAGTCAGACTTAGAAATCATTGCAGTTTCTTTATGCAAACTCTCAACGATGAAGTTTCTCAGGGTAAACAACTTGGTTTCATCACTCAAGAAATCGGCAGAGAAATAAATACTATGGGGTCCAAAGCCAATGAAGCCAATATTCAGCAATTAGTTGTAAAAATGAAAGACGAATTGGAGAAAATACGCGAACAATTAGCCAACATATTATAACACAATCAATTAAATTACAACGACATGGAAAAAATGATAATTGTTTCAGCTCCTTCCGGAGCCGGTAAAACCTCAATAGTAAAGAAATTATTAGAAGCTGTCCCAAACTTAATGTTCTCTATTTCCGCAACAAGCAGACAAAAACGAAACAACGAAACAGACGGCAAAGATTATTATTTTTTATCGACAGCAGATTTTAAAGATAAAATCAACGCTCAGGATTTTATCGAATGGGAAGAAGTTTATACCGGTACCTTCTACGGAACACTAAAATCGGAGGTAGACAGAATTTGGAATATCGGGAAAAATGTCATCTTCGATGTTGATGTCAAAGGCGGACTGAATATAAAAAACCAATTTGGCGACAAAGCTCTCGCAATTTTTATCCTGCCACCATCAATAAAAATATTGGAAGAACGGCTGCGCAACAGAAATACAAATAATGAAGAAGATATAATTCAACGGCTTGCTAAAGCCGAATATGAACTCGGCTTTGCACAACAATTTGATAAACAAATCATCAATGATGACCTTCAAACTGCTGTAAATGAAATTATTAATATGGTAAAACTTTTTCTTCAATAATGATACGAAAAAAAATCGGCTTATTCTTCGGCTCTTTTAATCCTATACATTACGGACATATCGGTCTCGCCGGTTATTTTGTAGACAATAATTATGTAGATGAAGTTTGGTTTGTAGTTTCGCCGCAAAACCCTTTTAAATCGCCCGAACTATTGTCAGATGCAAACGAAAGAGTGAAAACTGTATCACAAGCATTGGAAAAATATCCGTATTTTAAAGTCTGTGATATAGAATTAACAATGCCGGTACCTTCTTACACAATTGACACACTTAACAAATTATCTACACAATATAATGATAATGAGTTTATTATCTTAATGGGTAGCGACCAGCTGCCAAATTTTAAAAAATGGAAAGAATGGGAGACTATAGCCAATAATTACAAGATTTTTGTTTATCCACGCAACAGCTATCCTGCAACAGAACTGCTCCCTTCAATGACATTTTTTAATGATGGCAAACTGTTTAATATTTCATCAACCGAAATACGTAAATGCCAAAAAAAATAATTTAGACATTTTTTTATCCATAATACCAAAAATTATATACCTTTGCAAATTGAAATTTGTGTAAAATAATCATTATTAATTAATTCGATAAAAATGAAAAAGATTTTAGTTGTTATAGTTGTTTTTGTATGCTGTTTAAGCTCGTTCAATATGAATGCACAACAGGGAAGTAAATTTGGTCATATTGACTATCAGGCTCTTATATTATCCATGCCTGAATATGACTCGGTAATGAAAGTTGTTGAAACCTATTACGAAAACATACAGAAGCAGGGTTTAGCAATGAAAAAAGAATTAGAAGACAAAAATGCTGCTTACGATAAAGAAAAAGATGGTTTGACAGATTTTGTAAGAGAGGTTAAAGAAAAAGAAATCAACGATTTATACACAAGACTTCAAGAGTTTGCAAATTCAATGCAGACCAAAGTTGAAGCCAAACAATCAGAATTATTATCACCAATACTTGAGAAAGCAAACACAGCTATCAAAGAAGTTGCTAAAGAAAAAGGTTATACTTATATATTTAACAACATGCCGGAATTATTATTATATTCCGAGCCGGCTGATGATGTAATGCCAAGTGTAAAAAAGAAATTGGGAATAGAATAGAATTTCCATATTAAGACTTAATTTTTAAGAGTGTCAAGGTTACTTATGTAATTTCTTGATGCTCTTGTTGCTTTTTAAGACCAAACAAAATTTTTATATCATGACAGAAAACAAAAGTAAAGTCGTGGAATTAGAACACGTTGTTATCAAATTTGCTGGAGATTCCGGAGACGGCATGCAGTTAGCAGGTTCGTTATTTTCGGACAATACAGCATTAGTAGGTAACGATTTTGTCACATTCCCGGATTATCCTGCCGAAATCAGAGCGCCACACAACACTATTTCAGGTGTTTCAGGATTCCAAATTAACTTTGGTTCAAAATTAGTAGTTTCATCAGGCGACCTCGCTGATGTACTCGTTGCTATGAACCCCGCTTCATTAAAAGCTAATTTGAAAAACGTTAAACACGGTGGTACCATCATTGTTGATGCAGACACCTTCACAGAAAGTGCTATTTGTAAAGCCGGCTGTAAAAACAATCCTCTCGAAGATGACGAGATGAAAGATTTTCATGTTATAGCAGCTCCTATCACATCTATGACGCGCAAAGCTCAAGAACACCTTACAACAGACACCAAAGCTGCCGACAAATGCAGAAATATGTTTGCCTTAGGTATCGTGTATTTCTTGTTTAATCGTGAACTTGAACCTACTTTCAAATTCTTTGAACGTAAATTTGCCAAAAAACCACAACTTATCGAAGCCAACAAGATGGTTCTCAACGCCGGTTTCAGCTATGCAGAAAACATCAGCGCAAGTTGTACTACATACATAGTCAATAAATATCCTTTGAAAAAAGGAACATATCGTTATATAACCGGTAACCTCGCAACCGCATGGGGTTG
>JALNXP010000121.1 GCA_023230285.1 Bacteroidales bacterium
ACCATGTCGTCTGATAATACTTGCGGTCGCAGATGCAGATATATCAATTTTTGTACATATTTTAATTTTTCGTTCATCGGCAACTTAAAGCGTTCAAATATTTTCTTTGCTTTTCTGCTGCCTACAACTTCGTGACCATGAAACGACCAACCTATTTCGGGCGAAAAACTCTTTGTCTCCGGTTTGCCTATGTCGTGTAAAAGTGCTGCCCATCTAAGCCATAAGTTATCGGATTTTTTAGCAACGTTATCCAATACTTTTAAAGTGTGATAAAATACATCTTTATGCCCTTTGCCATTAACAACTTCTACGCCTTTTAGTTTCAACAATTCAGGGAAAACATATTGAAGTAATCCCGATTTATCGAGTAATAATATACCTTTAGAAGGAACAGGGGAGAGAAGTGTTTTGTTAAATTCGTCTGTCACCCTTTCCATTGATATTATCTGAATACGGTCTGCATTATGGCAAATAGACTTAAAGGATTCTTCTTCGATGATGAAATTCAACTGTGTTGCAAAACGTATAGCTCTCAACATTCGCAATGGGTCGTCAGAATAAGTTATATCAGGATTTAACGGCGTTTTGATAATGCCTTTATGAAGGTCTGCCAAGCCGTAAAAAACATCTAACAACTCTCCAAAATCATCAGTATTGAGTGATAAAGCAAGTGTATTTATGGTGAAATCGCGGCGATTAAGGTCGTCTTCGAGTGTGCCGGATTCTACAATAGGATTACGCGATTTTTTATTGTATGATTCTTTTCTTGCACCAACAAACTCTATTTCTCCAAGTTCATCACCGGAAGCATATCTTACCATAGCCGTTCCGAAATTTTTATAAACACATATCTTCTTGCAATCAATTAACTGTGCAAACGACTGAGCTAATTCAATGCCGCTACCGACACAGACAATATCAATATCTTTAGATTTTCTTTCTAAAAAAATGTCGCGGACATATCCTCCTACTACATAAGACCTTACGCCTAATCTTTCTGCCGCAATATTTAAAAGTTTAAATACAGGGTTTATTTCTAATAAATCAATTATCACTGAATTAGCTTTTAATAAAATTATACAAATTTATTTCAAACATAAATAATTATGGTCTTAATATTTTCCAATTGGAATAAGCGAAAAGCTGCTTGCTGCGAAGTACCTTCTTTTCTATAAACGTCAATAGCCGATATTTTAGTTTTTCATGTTTCATAAGTTGACGTTTCGGCTTGTAGTTTTTTTCAAAATGCAGATAATCATTCCAATAAAATTTATTTATCATTTCAGACATTACTTTTGGGTGAGTACCGTTGAATATCGGCAGCTTACTCATCGCACCATAGTCATAAACATCTGAGCGTGAGGAATATATCTGCTCCACTTTACTAACTCCTTTATGTATTGTATCTAAAGCTTTTGACTTTTTCTGCATCAGATGAGGCGGTCTCACCCATCCATAATGATATATATAAGCATCAATCGGTACAACTTTCAACTTATAACTGCCTTCTTTTTTTCTGTAACTGCAGCCGTCAAAATCGGGTATTCGTCTAAAACTTTGCGCACTTTGAAAAGAATGTATCTCATCATTGTTTCTTATAATCCTTATTTCGTTAGGATACCACCCGTGAAAATCTATGTAATGATTATAATCACCGAAAAAATGTTTATACTTAAACAAGAAGCCGTCAACATTAGCGTTGTCTAAATATTTTCGGCAGTTTTCAACTATGGTGTTTAAGTATTTTTCGTGTATAACTTCGTCAGCTTGGAGGTACAGCAACCAATCTCCTTTACATGCTTCTTTTGCGATGTCGGTTTGATGAGCATTTTCCATTCCATTTGGATACTTGTCAATATTCCATACAGTATCAATAATTTTTATTTTATCACTATTGATGCTGTTTATAAGTTTTAGAGTATTATCGTCAGCATCACAATTGCCGAGTGCTACTATAAATTCATCTACAACAGGCAACACAGATAAAATTACTTCCTTTATCGGGTAGTACAATTTATCGGCATTTTTAGCCATGGTAAAACCGGAGATTGTCATAGCATTATTATTAGTTAAATATTTTATATGGCAAGGGGTGTTGGCTATAAAAGTTAACTGTTTTTTTAAGTTTTATATGTTATGAACCAATATAATATTTATACTAATCCTGAAAAGCCCATGAAAGCCATAGCCATCAAACCGGCGATAATAAGAGCGATAGGAGTACCTTTCATGCCTTCCGGAATGTCGGCTGTTTCTAACTGTTCTCTGATACCGGCAAAGAGTACTAATGCAAAAGCGAAGCCTATAGCGGTAGACACAGCAAATACGGTACCTTCTGCGAGGTTATAGCCTTTTTGTATTGTCATAATGGCTACACCAAGTACGGCGCAGTTGGTAGTTATAAGCGGTAAAAAAATGCCTAATGCCTGATATAGTGACGGTGCAACTTTCTTTAAGATGATTTCCACCATCTGCACAAGAGCTGCAATGACAAGTATGAACGTCAGGGTTTGTAGGAAGCCTAATTCGTTAGGTACCAGAACATAAGTCTGAATCAGCCATGTAACTATAGTGGCTAAAGTCATAACAAAGAGTACAGCCATTCCCATACCCATAGCTGTTTCAACTTTTTTAGATACGCCGATAAATGGGCAGATGCCTAAAAATTGTGCTAATATTACGTTATTTACAAATATAGCTGCTATTATTATGTAGATATATTCCATGGTAATTAAGAATTAGATTTTTTTACGATTTTATTGACGATAGCCATCAGGAAGCCTAAGCATATAAAAGCGCCGGGGGCAAGAACAAAGATTAAAGCTCCGTCTCCCGCAGCAAACTTCCAGTTGAAAACAGACAAAGACCCCAAAATTTCTCTTATGGCTCCAAGTACTGTAAGTGCCAAAGTAAAGCCTAAGCCCATGCCTAAACCGTCTATGGCTGAAGAAAGAACACCGTTTTTTGAAGCAAAGGCTTCAGCACGCCCTAAAACTATACAGTTAACAACTATCAATGGAATGAATATGCCAAGTTGCGCATGCAAAGAAGGTATGTATGCCTGCATACATAAATCGACAACTGTAACAAATGTTGCTATGATTACAATAAATGAAGGAATACGTATGTTGTCGGCAATGATATTTTTCATAAGAGAAATAAAAATATTAGACATTACTAACACAAACGTGGTTGCCAATCCCATTCCGGCTCCGTTAATTGCTGATGTGGTAACAGCTAAGGTTGGACAGGTACCTAATACTAATATAAGTATAGGATTTTCTTTCAGCAGTCCTTTGGAAAAATTTTTTAGTTGGTTCATTGAGCACCTCCTTTCTGTGCATCAAAAGCATTACAGGCGAGTTGTACAGCTCGGCAATATGCTCTTGATGATATTGTTGCTGCGGTTATCGCATCAACATCACCTTTGTCTTTTTTTACTTGTAATTTGAATTTTTTCGGATTTTGATTTGCAAATTGTTCGGCAAATTCCGGATTTTTGACATTATCCATCTTGGCACCCAATCCGGGAGTCTCTGACTGCTCCAATGCTACTGTTTTGATGATGTTTCCATCAGGATTTAAACCGACCAAAATCACAATTCTGCCGTTAAAGCCGTTGTTATCATAACTTTTTACAGCTGTGC
Organism: Bacteroidales bacterium; assembly: GCA_023230285.1. Lineage (GTDB taxonomy): Bacteria > Bacteroidota > Bacteroidia > Bacteroidales > BM520 > RGIG7150. The sequence goes on from JALNXP010000121.1 coordinate 3,648, forward strand.
CGATAAGCTCATCATTTTTATAAACATCATAAAATGTCAAAGAATCAGTGCTTTCGTCAAATTTAACTTTGTATTCTTTAAAAGTTTCAAGTCCGGGAACAACTTCTGCGATTGCATTATTCAGCTTTATCTGTTTAGCATCATCTATGGGTTGTTTGGTTATAGTATAGACGTAAGCAAGCAATAATGAGGTTATCGCTGCTATAAGTCCCAAAACTATAACCATATTGGGTAAAGTAGATTTTAGTTTAGACATGTTTAACCTCCTTTCCGAAACGGGTTGGTTTAAATCCTCTGTTGATAAGAGGAACAAAAGCGTTCATTATTAAGATAGCAAAAGAAACGCCTTCGGGATAAGCTCCGAAAGTACGTATTAATATGGTAAGTATACCGCAACCAATACCGAATATTATCATGCCGCCCTTTGTCATTGGTGATGTAACCATGTCTGTAGCCATAAATACTGCTCCTAACATCATACCTCCTGTAAGAATATGAAACAGCGGGTCTGCATATTTTGTAGGGTCTACAAGCCATAAAATGCCGGCAAAGATAAATGCCGATAAGATGAAAGATACAGGAATATGCCACGTAATAACCTTTCGCCACAGCAAGAATATACCGCCAATGAGGATTGCTATTGCTGAAATTTCTCCGATAGAGCCACCCATAAGACCCATAAAATAATCTAAATAATTGTTTTGTATTGCATTTACACCACCTTCAGAAAGTTGTCCTAATGGAGTAGGTCCTGTCAACGCATCTACTGCTGCGCTATCTAATCCGTGGAAACCATTGAAAAACCAGTGTTTTGCCGACACTAAAGGTTTAGGCCACATTGTCATCTGTACCGGAAAAGAAATCAACAAAAACACACGACCTACAAGTGCAGGGTTGAAGATGTTATTTCCAAGACCGCCGAAGACCATCTTGGCAATGCCGATAGCAACTAAAGCGCCAATGACAACTATATACCACGGCAAAGAACTCGGAAGGTTTAATCCTAACAAAAGTCCTGTTACTACCGCTGAATAATCGCCGATAGTAGACGGGCGTTTGAGCAAATATTTGGTAATAGCCCATTCAAAAAATACAGATGAAGCTATTGAAATAGCTAATACTTTGATTGCACCAAAACCAAAACAATAGATGGCAACTAATACTGACGGCAGTAATGCCAGACAGACGTATTTCATTATTGTGTTTACAGACTGATTTCCGTGAATATGCGGGGAGCCTGATACTTTTAATAAACTCATAATATATTATTTAGCTCTGTTTCTAATAATTTGACCGACTTTTCTTTTACCTACTCTGAGGTAATCTAATAATGGACGATAAGAAGGGCATGTAAATTGACAGCAGCCACATTCTATACAGTCCATGATATGTGCTTTTTCGGCTTTATCCCACATTTCGTTTTTGGAGGCTGCCGATAGCAGATAAGGTTCGAGTCCCATTGGGCATGCTTGAACACATTTGGCACATCTGATGCAGTTGTGGATAAGAGAGCGTGAACTCTCGCCTGTGTGCATCAACAGAATGCCGGAAGTGCCTTTGGTCACAGGGACATCAGTAGATACTAAAGTCTTTCCCATCATCGGACCGCCGCTGATGATTTTGCCGATTTGCGATAAATCCACATCGACAGAAGCTATTAGCTGTGAGCATGACGTGCCTATACGTACTAAATAATTCGATGGCTTGCCTACTGTTTTGCCGGTGACTGTAACCACTCTTTCAAAAAGCGGTTTGTTCTTTTGAACAGCCTCGTATACAGCAAAAGTAGAACCGGAATTATTAACTACACAGCCGACATCTATAGGCAACTTGCCTGATGGCACTTCTCGTCCGGTGATGGCTTTTATCAGTTGTTTTTCAGCTCCTTGCGGGTATTTAACCTTCAAAGCAACTACTTCTATATGTTCATAATCGGCAGCTTTTTCTGTGAGTAATGCGATGGCATCCTGTTTGTTGTTTTCAATGCCTATATATGCTTTGTCTACGTTTAAAGCTCTTCGTAATATTTCAGTTCCTATGAGTACTTCGTCAGGTTTTTCTAACAGTATTCTGTGGTCTGATGTCAAATAAGGCTCACATTCTACTGCATTTATAATAAGGTATTCGGCTTTTTTGCCCGGAGGAAGCATAAATTTGACATGAGTAGGGAAAGTTGCGCCGCCTAAGCCTACAACCCCCATCTCTTTAATCTTGTCGATGATTTCTTTACTCGACAACTTTATGTCTCTTACTATGTCCTGACTTCTGTCTATGCTTTCGTTCCATTCGTCTCCTTCAACTTTGATAAATATTGTAGGAACTTTATAACCTGATGTGTCAATATAATCATCTATTTTGTCTACGACACCGGAAACAGAAGAATGAATATTGGCGGAGATAAAGGCTTCGCCTACGGCGATAAGGTCTCCGACTTTCACTTTATCATCTTTGGCAACAACCGGTTTCGCCGGTACGCCAAGATGTTGAGATAGCGATATATAAGCAATTTGTGGACTTGGAAATTTTTCTATTGCAGCACCTCTCGACAATTTGTTTCCTTCGGGGTGCACTCCACCTAAAGTAAATGTTTTCAATGTTATATGTTTTATTTGTTAACAATGATTTCCGTTTTAGATAATTCTGTTGTTTCTTCAACCTTTTTCGGTGGAAAATTGACAGCATGTATTGCACCGGTAGGACATTCCTCGACACATTTTCTGCAGAGTTTACATTTTGTAAAATCGATATATGCGTGATTTTTGTCTAAGGTTATGGCTTCAAAAGGACAAACTTTAACGCATTTGCCGCATCCTATGCACGCAGCACTGCAGTTTTTCTTTGCTGCCGCACCCTTTTCGGCGTTGATGCAGGAGACGTAAACACGACGATTTTTCGGACCTCTGTCTCTGACTTCGATGATACCTCGCGGGCAATTACGAGCGCAGCCGCCACAGCCGCCGCATTTGTCTTCATCAATAACAGGCAAGCCTGTTTCTTCATCAATGTGGATAGCACCGAAATTACAGCCTTTAACACAGTCGCCATAACCTAAACAGCCGTATTTACAGCCGCTTTCGCCGGCACTGACGACGTTGGCATAAGCACAAGATTTAATGCTGTCGTAATCTACCTTTTTTGGTGCAGCTTGACGTGAACCGGAACAGCGGACGACAGCTATTTGCGGAGCTGTTGCTTCGGCAACAAGCCCTAAAGTGTCGGCAATCTTTTCCATCACTTCATTTCCACCGGCAGGACATTTCAGACCTTCTAAACTGCCGGCTTTTACAATGGCTTCTGCAAGCCCTTTACAACCGGCATATCCACAGCCACCACAGTTGGCTCCAGGTAACAACTCCGCTACTTTGCCTATACGCTCGTCTTCTTCAACATGAAATTTCTTCGCAGCAACGTACAAAATAATAGCAGCAATTACTCCTATTGTCGTTAATGCTACTACCGAAATAATTAAAATTTGATTCACAATTATGTTTTTTTAAATTTTGTCGCAAATTTAATATCTTTATTTGATTTTGTTGCTTACTTGTTGATTTTTTTTGTGTTTTTTTTCAAACTTGTATGTTGAAAAATTTTTATGGGGAAAGTAAAATGTATAAAAAAAGCCGACTGCAATTGCGGTCGGCTTTTTGTGACTGAGCCGGGATTCGAACCCGGGACCCTATGCTTAA
>JALNXP010000122.1 GCA_023230285.1 Bacteroidales bacterium
TGACAGGTGTTACCAAATTTGGCAAAGTCAGCGTGTTCAGCGATTTGAATAACGTAAAAGACATTACAATGGATGAGCGTTACGAAACAATATGTGGCATTACTGAAAAAGAATTACTTGAGAATTTTGATGAAGGTATTTGTGAACTTGCCAAGAGAGAAAGTCTGACATATTATGAAGTATGCCAAAAGTTGAAAAAATGGTATGACGGCTATAGTTTCTGTGAAAACGGTACAGGCTTATATAACCCTTTCAGTATTCTTAATACCTTTGATAGTCTTAAGTTTCAGGATTACTGGTTTGCTACGGGAACGCCTACTTTTCTTGTCAATATGCTGAAAAACGGCAATTACAATATGATAGATGTTGAAAAGTCAAAGATGAGAGATATAGATATGTCGAAGATAACAGTAGATTCCGGTGATCCGGTGCAAATACTGTATCAAAGCGGCTATCTTACAATCAAAGATTATAACAAGAGGTCGCGTGTTTATACGTTAGGATTTCCAAATCAGGAAGTTAAAGAGGGCTTTTACGCTTGTCTTGCTCCTGTGTTTTTGGAAGTTAAGTCTGAAAAAGTTATAGCTGTAAGTATTGATATCAAAGATTGTCTTTTAGATGATGACATTGACGGTTTCATGGATATAATGAAAGAATTTTTGCCTAAGATACCGTATTTTTTCCATACAAATCAAAAGACCGATGAACGTCATTTTCAAGAAATATTTTACATATTGTTGTTGTCGGCGGGTTTAAATTCGCGGGTAGAAGAATATTCTGTGCGTGGTCGTTCCGACATAATAGCAGAGAGCAGCACTTCGGTGTTTGTTTTCGAGTTGAAGATTGACAAGTCGGTGGAAGATGCTCTGCAACAGATAGAAGATAAGGCGTATATCGAGCAGTATCGGGCTACAAAGAAAAATATCTATGCGATAGGTGTTTATTTCAATTCGGAAAAACGCTGTATTGATGATTATCGTGTTTGTAATGTTTATTTAAGTCGGTAAATGTTCCGGCATTGTTTTGCTAAAGGAGATAATGTTTTCGACATAACAAAAAAGGCTGCGAGTTTACTCGCAGCCTTTTTTGTTATGTAAAAGCTAATATTATGCTTTAGCTTCGTTTGCAACCATTAAAGGTTCATCTTTTTTAGTAGATTTTCCGAGCTTAGCCACTGAATCACGATTTTTGGTAAAGTCGTAAACGAAAGCGGAGCTGAGGAATAATGAAGAATAAGTACCTACGGTGATACCAACTATCAAAGCGAAAGCCATACCGCGGATACTTTCACCGCCGAAGATGAATATAGCGATTAATACTATCAAGGTTGTAGCGGATGTCATAACTGAACGAGCCAACGTGCTATTAACAGAAGCGTTCAAATTATCTTTAAATGAGCGTTTCGGATACAAACTGATATTTTCTCTTTCACGGTCGAAGATAACCACTGAAGCATTGATAGAGTAACCGATAATTGTAAGAACGGCGGCTATAAACGTCTGGTCTAAGTCGAGGGTGAAAGGCAAGATGCCATAGAATAGTGAGTAGCAAGATACAGTGATGAAGGCATCATGAGCGAGGGCAAGTACACCGCTGAGAGCAAATTGCCAACGGCGGAAGCGCAATGCTATATAAATAAATATACAAACAAGAGCGATAGCAACAGCCCACATAGACCTGACTTTCATGTCGGTAGCGATAGTAGGTCCGACCTTTGTTACGTTGAGGATACCTACATATTTATCTGAGCCTTCAGCGGCGAAATCGTCATAGCTGATTTCGGTAGCGTAGAATTTTTTCAGGCTGTTATATAATATATTGGATATTTCGTTTTCTGTTTCAACAGAAGAATCGTCTACTTTATATTTAGTAGTAATTTTAACCTGTTTGTTAGGTCCGAATGTTTTGACTTCCGGTGTTGAGTTAAAGCCTTCTTCGAGGGCGTTAGCAACTTCTACGGTATTGACATCTTGGTCGAAGCGGACGACATAAGATCTGCCACCGGCGAAATCTACACCAAGAGAAAGACCTCTGAAACTTAAGGAAGCTATACCTATTAATATAGCGCATGCTGTGATGATGTAAAATACTTTTCTTTTATCGATAAAGTTGAAATTTACGTTAGTGAACCAGTTGGCGTTAAATTTACGGTCAAAGTAGATGTTTCTCTTTTTATTAAGATCGCGGTTATAAATAAGGCGTGTGATAAATATTGATGTAAATAAGGAGCAGAGGATACCTATAATTAAAGTGGTAGCGAAGCCTTTGATAGGACCGGAACCGAGGTAGTTAAGGACGATAGCGGTAATCAAGGTGGTGATATTACTATCTATAATAGCGGAATAAGCGTTTTTGTAACCGTCGTCGATAGCGAGTTTGACACCTTTGCCGGAGCGAAGTTCCTCTTTGATACGTTCATAGATAATCACGTTAGCATCAACAGCCATACCAATAGTAAGTACGATGCCGGCGATACCGGGCAATGTAAGTACGGCACCTATAGAAGCGAGGATACCGAACATAAAGAATACGTTACAGATAAGAGCTACATTTGCAATCCAGCCTGAGCGGTTGTAATAAACAGCCATCACTGCGATAACTAATATGAAAGCTATTACGAAAGATATAAGTCCCCATTTTATGGATTGTTGACCAAGTGAAGGACCTACGATTTCTTCTTGGATGATTCTTGCAGGAGCAGGTAATTTACCGGCTTTAAGAACTGTAGCAACGTCTTGAGCTTCTTCTACTGTCATAGCACCGCCGGAGATAGAAGATCTGCCGCCTGCGATTTCTTGACGAACATTAGGATATGAGTATACATATCCATCAAGGACGATAGCTATTTGTCTGCCTACATTCTGACCTGTTAAGTTTTTCCAGAGACGAGCACCCGGCTCGGCATTCATGGTCATAGATACTTCTACATTGCCGTTTTGGTCATAATCTTGACGAGCGTCTGTGATAACTTCACCTGTGAGAGGAGGTTTTCCATCGGAGCTGGTGACTTTAAGAGCAACTAATTGCAAGTAATTAGGAGTATTAGCTTCCGGTTTTACAGTCCATGCAAATTTTAAATTTCTCGGGAAAATATCAGAAACCATGGCAAGGAGTTTGTTGACCATTGCTGTATCCGGTATTTTTGCGTTACCAACAGCGGCGCCGTCAGATGGATATTGTCTGCCGTCTTGTCCTTGATAAAATGCAGGAATTAAATATTTGAAAAGAGGATTTTCCTGTTCCCATTCTGCTAAAGATTTATCTTGTTGCAGGCTGTCGTTGTCGGCTATTGCCTGTTCAAGCTCCGAAGTTGCGGCAGTAGTATCTTCGACAGCAACTTCTGTCTCTGCTGCTGCTTCAGTATTAGCTGTTTCTTCAGTTACTTCGCTTGCTGCTTTAGCTTTATTGATTTCTGCAAGTTTATAATTGGCTTGTAGAAAATACTCATAAACTTCGTTGAATTTATAGGTTTCCCAAAATTCGAGGCTGGCGGTTCCCTGTAAGAGTTTTCTTACTCTGGAAGCATCTTTGACACCCGGAAGTTCTATCAGAATTCTTCCTGTACCTTGTACCTTCTGAATGTTAGGTTGTGCTACGCCAAATCTGTCGATACGAGTACGTAAAATTCTGTAAGATCTGTCGATGGCATCTTCCGTTTCTGTGCGTAGAACGCTGATAACCTCATCATTAGTTGAAACTGTCGTGATACCTTTGTCTTTAAACTCATAAGCAAAGATACCTGCTAATTGAGCTGACGGGTCAATCTCTTTATAAGCTTCATAAAATAAAGTCAAATAGTCGGATTGACTGCTCTTTTGTCTCTCTGTGGCAAGAGCCAAAGCACTTCTGAAAGTTTCATCGGTGGAATTATGAGAAAGAGCTTCGATAACATCCGAAACAGCAACTTCCATCATTACGTTCATACCGCCTTTTAAATCAAGACCAAGATTTAACTCTCTCTCTTTACAATCTGAGTATGTAAACTTTTTTATAAGTATATTATAAACAGTCTCTGAAGAAATCGAATCCAAATAATACTCTCTCTTGCGAGTAGTCAATGAGTCTTTAATCTTTTCATCACGTAGAACGTCACCTGTTTTTAACGTTCCTAATTCATTCATCACATACTCACCTTTAGAGTATTTTTCTGCCTTGTTTTCAACCGTTCTCGTCACTAATGTGAATGATAATTGGTAAAGGCATACTAATGCGAGTAATATCGCAAACACTTTAATAGTACCTTTAATCTGCATTGTATTTTAAGTTTATTAGTTTAATTTCTACCGTTTTAAACACTTTTATTAAGCATAAATTTGAGCCTGCAAATATACTACAAGATTTACAAATACACAACAATTAATTTGTTAGTTTTTCAATAAGTTTTTAACTTTGCAAAATTAATCTGTTCTAAATGAAAAAATTTTTGACAATATCGATATTATTGATACTCGTGAACTCTTATGTTGCTTTGTGTCAGATAAATACAAATATTTCCTTTTACTATGACGATTCGCTGAATTTTGAATTTGCTGCCGGGCAAAAACTCGATTTTCCGTGGTGCGGCGGAATAATATCTGCCCAATTTTGTGAAATAGACCTCAACTTGGACGGCATTTCCGACCTGCTTATTTACGATAGAATAGGAAAAAAATTACTTTTCTTTGTCGCAAGTTTCCAAAATGATTCACTGCATTATCGATTTTCAACAGAATATAATTCTTCTTTCCCTGAAATCAATAATTGGATAATTTGTAAAGATTTTGATAATGATGGCAGAAACGACATCTTTACTTATACTGTCGGCGGTATCAAAGTGTTTCGCAATATTTCCACGGATAAATTGGAATTTCAACAGATGACATTTCCTTTCTTAAAATCTTATCATAACGAAATATATACTAATATTCTTGCAACATCGGTGGATTATCCGGGCATCGAAGACCTCGATGGCGATGGCGACTTGGACATCCTCGTCTTTGGTCCGCTTGGTGCATACGTCCAATTTCATAAAAATTATTCTGTAGAGACCTACGGAAATGCAGACTCTTTGATTTTTAGAAAGGAATCAGATTGTTGGGGACAGTTTTCCGAAAGTGATGAGTCTAATATTATCACATTATACGATTGTCCTGATAAACAGATATCTACAGATACAACAGAATTAAAAGCAGATGTTTATGACAGACATACAGGCTCTACTTTCCTCCTTTTTGATGCAGACGGGAACGGATTGAAAGACCTTTTACTTGGCGATGTGAATTATTCTGATGTCTGTATGCTCTACAACAACGGCTCCTCTTCGGAAGCTTTAATAACCGATTATACTTTCGATTATCCGAATAGCTATAAAATAGATATGTTTTCTTTTCCTGTTATGACATTGATTGATGTTGATAAAGACGGCATAGAAGAGCTTATCGTTTCTACATTTGATCCTGCGTGGAACAACGTGGAAAACAGAAATTCGGTATGGCTGTATAAAAATACGAGTATCAATAATATTCCTGAATTTGAATTGCAGACCGAAGCGTTTTTTCAAGACCGTATGATAGATGTCGGTTGTGGGGCTTTGCCTGTCTTTTTTGATATAGATAATGATGGAGATTTGGACTTGTTTGTTGGCAATCAGGGATATAACGATTCTTGCTTTTACGATGAGTATGGTATTCTCACTTGTAAATATACTTCCCAAATAGCGTTTTTAGAGAATATCGGAAATTCTTCCGAACCTTATTACAGATTTATTACCGCCGATTTTGCCGGCATCTCTCAATACGATTTGGAGGGCTTATATCCTGCTTTTTTTGACATTGATGATGACGGTGACTATGACTTGTTTTGTGGAAGTTCATCAGGAGCTATCTATTATTTTCAAAATGTTAATGGTGAGTATATATTGGAGGATAGAGATTGGCTGAAATTAAGTTTGAAAAATGTAAAATACTCGACACCAATATTTTATGATATTGACGGCGATGGTCATCAAGATTTGTTGACAGGAAATGAGAGAGGTACTGTTTCATATTATAAGAATTATTTTGCCGGCGAAAATAATTTTGTTGAAGAAAATGATTTTTATGGGTGTATAGATGTGAGAGATGCAGATATGTCGTGGACGGGTTACAGTATTCCGCAAGCGATTTCTATAAATGATACTACCTTATTAATAATAGGGTCGGAGCAAGGAATTTTATTTCAATACATTGTTGATGATAACCATTTTGCAGAGTTTACTTGTAAAGACAATAATTTCGGCTTGCCGAATTTTGGTTACAGAGTTGCACCTGCCGTTGGAAACATTGACGGCGATTTATATCCTGATATGATAGCCGGCAGCTTTTCGGGAGGATTATTGTCGTACAAAGGTAAAGAATACACAAACACAGCAATAAAGTCATATTCGAGTAGCTTTGAATGGAAAGTTTATCCAAATCCGGGTAAAGACAAAATAACTATAGAGCTTCAAAGTTATCCTGCTGAATATCAGATATATGACATGAACGGCAGCTTGATTATGGCGGGTATTTTAAAAAATGCTGTAAATAATTTATCGACAAGTAAAATTGACGATGGAATATACATAATAAAAGTTGAGCAATTGCGTAGAAGCAGTTGTAAACGTTGGTTGAAGATAAATTAGGCTACGGTAGAGGTTTGTTTTGTGCCGTCAGATGTTTTTTGAAATAATTATGTTTCCAGATAAAGAACCAAGCTACATCTATAGTCATAAATAGTAGTCCTATAACCAAGCTGAGATTATAATTCAGGTTTACACTTTGGTCGTCGAACATTATGTATGTCACAGATACGACTGTCATAAAAGCAGCAGGTATAAGGCTTATCCAATATAATTTTTTTTCTTGGGCGAGAAATACCGACACAGCCCATAGGGTTACGCAGGCGAGGGTTTGGTTTGTCCATGCAAAATATTGCCAGATAGTGTTAAAGCCTTCTTTGTCAGCCATGCTATACCATAATATCAGTCCGCCGGCAGCTAAAAGTATGGAGGTTACCATAAGTCTTTTCAGCGGGGATTTTTGGTTTATGTGCAGAGCATCAGCGAGGATAAGTCTGGCGGAGCGGAAAGCAGTGTCGCCGGTAGAAACGGCGGCAGCCACCACGCCCATAATGGCGATGATACCGCCGACTTTTCCAAGCCACGATTTGCTTATTATGCTGACGACAGAGGCGGCAGAGCCGATGGCTTGTCCGTGGATGACTGCGCCTGTTTCGGGGTTATAGAAGAAGAAAGATGCAGCGGCTGCCCATACAAGAGCGACAATACCTTCCATTATCATGGAGCCGTAAAAAACAGGACGACC
>JALNXP010000003.1 GCA_023230285.1 Bacteroidales bacterium
CTGATGAAGATATTATCGAAAAAATAGATATTGGCGGAATATCTTTAATCAGAGCGGCAGCCAAAAATTATGAAGATGTGGTAATAATTTCTTCTTATAATCAAATCCCTGAACTACTTGATGTTCTGACAGAAAACAAATGTTCTACTTCTATAGAATATAGAAAAAAGATGGCTGCCAATGCTTTCAATGTTACATCTTATTATGATTCAATTATTTTTGATTACTTTAACAGAGATAAGTTGGTAGATGCTTTTAAAATCAACATAAACGGTGCATTTCCAATGCGTTATGGAGAAAACCCTCATCAAGAAGCATGTTTTTACGGTAATTTGAGAGATGTTTTTATTCAACTTCATGGTAAAGATATTTCTTATAATAATATTGTTGATTTGGATTCGGGCATTAAATTAATTTCAGAATTTGATGAACCTACAGTTGCAATTATTAAGCATACTAATGCTTGTGGTTTGGCTACGCGTACAACTTTGCTTGAAGCTTGGAAAGCAGCTTTTGCTTGCGATACTGTTTCGGCATACGGAGGCATCATTTTCCTTAATGGGGCAATAGATACAATAGAATTAGCAAGTGAAATAAATAAAATATTCTTTGAAATAATCATCGCTGATGATTATTCGGAAGCTGCATTAGAGATACTTAAATCAAAGAAAAACAGGATTATACTTAAGAACAGGGGAACCAAATTCAGTAAAATTACTTATAAATCGATATTGAATGGCTGTTTAGTTCAAGATGTTGATTCTATAACTGATAGTGTCAATGATTTTAAGGTTGTAACCAATTGTTCTCCAACAGAAAGAGAGTTGTCGGATCTTGTTTTTGCCAATACAGCGGTAAAACATATAAAAAGTAACGCCATTGTTTTAGTGAAGGATAAGCAACTTATAGGCAGTGGTATGGGACAGACTTCGCGAGTTGATGCGCTGAAACAGGCGATAGCGAAAGCAAAGGTATTTAATTTTGACCTAAAAGGTGCTGTAATGGCATCAGATGCTTTTTTCCCGTTTTCCGATTGTGTTGAAATAGCACATTTTGAAGGGATAGATGCAGTTGTACAGCCCGGTGGTTCGATAAGAGATAATGATAGTGTAAATTTTTGTAATAATAATAATATGAGGATGGTTTTTACTGGGCATCGTCACTTTAAACATTAATAATAATGGGAGCTTTTAATTTTTTGACAAAAGAGATAGCAATAGATTTAGGAACGGCTAATACTATTATCATTTATAATGATAAAGTTGTTATAGACGAGCCTTCTATTGTTGCAATAGAGCATAATACAGGTAAAATATTGGCAGTAGGCAAACGTGCTATGATGATGCACGGCAGAACTCATGAGAATATAAAGACCATAAGACCATTGAGAGATGGTGTAATTGCGGATTTTCAGTCGGCAGAACACATGTTGCGTGAGTTTATTAAGATGCTGAATATTAAGAAAGGGCTGTTTTCGCCGGCACTTAAAATGGTTATCTGTATTCCTTCTGGTATTACAGACGTTGAAGAACGCGCTGTAAAAGATTCGGCAGAACAAGCCGGTGCAAGAGAAGTTAAGTTGATACATGAGCCTATGGCGGCTGCCATCGGAATAGGCATTGATGTGCTTGAACCGACAGGTAATATGATAGTCGATATAGGTGGCGGCACTTCAGAGATTGCTGTCATTTCACTTGGTGGTATAGTAAATAATACTTCTATACGTACCGCAGGTGATGACCTTAATGCGGATATCGTTGATTACATGCGTATTAATCATAAGATAAGCATTGGTGAGCGCACAGCGGAAAGAATAAAAACAGAGGTCGGTGCTGCTGTTACCGATATAGATGTTGTACCCGAAGATTTTGATGTACATGGACGAGATATGCTGACAGGCATACCTAAAGCAGTGAAAGTTAATTATGTGGAAATTGCCGGTGCTTTGGATAAATCTATCTCAAAAATAGAGACAGCTATTCTGAACGCTTTGGAGAAAACTCCACCCGAATTGTCGGCTGATATTTACAGAACCGGTATTTATTTGGCAGGAGGCGGCTCTTTATTGCGCGGCTTGGATAAACGAATCAGCCGTATGACCAAACTTCCTGTCCACGTGGCTGAAGACCCTTTGAGAGCAGTGGCCCGCGGTACAGGTATAGCACTTAAAAACTTCGATAAATTTACCTTCTTGATTAAATAATCAAGAATATTTTATACAATTATGCAGAATATCTTCCGCTTTTTGTTGAAGCATAATTTTATCTTTACTTTTATTATTTTACAGACAATCAGTATTTGGTTGGCAGTAAGTTCTAATGATTATCAGCGTTTTGAGGCTAATTCTTATGTTTCTGCGGTTGAGGGTTCTATTTATGAGATGACATCCGGCATCTCCGGCTACTTTAAATTGAATAAACAAAATCGAGAGCTGAGTGAAGAAAATGCTATGCTCCGAAATCAAATACCTACATCATATAGAGATAATGAGGCGGAAATATCTTTATCGGATTCTTCGGCGCTTAGAATTAATTTTCCGGTATTGAATTTTGTACCGGCAAGCGTTATATATAATAGTGTAAATCAACGTAATAATTATTTCATAATTAATAAAGGTAAGATTGATGGCGTGAAGGAAAATATGGGCGTGATTTCTCTTACAAGCATTGTTGGCGTAATTATTAATGTTACCGATCATTATTCTTCCGTATTGCCTGTGATACATTCAAAAGCAAAGATTAGCGTTAAATTGCAACATGCAAATGAATTTGGTATAATTAAATGGGACGGCGTAAATTATCGTAAAGCCATTCTTGAAGAAATACCTGTTCATGCACAAATTGCCGTTAATGATACAATAGTTACAAGTGGACGATCAGAGTGGTATCCTGCAAATATTCCTGTCGGCATTGTTAAATCTTTTACGATTAATGAAGGTAGCGGATTCTATACTATTGAAATAGAATTTATTGATGATTATTATAAAACTACACTTGTATATGTGGTCGAAAATAAATATCAACAGGAGATAGACTCCTTAATGCACAATATTCATGAATAAAATATTTTCTCATATAATAAGATTCGTGGCTTTAGTGCTTTTGCAAGTATTAGTATTTAATAAAGTACTTTTATTTGAGCATTTTAATCCGTATCTGTATCTTGTTATTCTGTTGATGTTGCCGGTGCATATCAAACATTGGCTTCTGCTTGTAATAGGTTTTGTGACAGGTTTAACTGTAGATATTTTTTCGTGTTCACTCGGAATACATGCTTCTGCTTGTGTATTGGCATGCGCCTTTCGCCCGTTTATAATCAATCTTTTTCATAACGAAAAAGAACTTAAGCAGGGAATAGTTCCGGAATTGGCGTGGTTTGGAATGTCTTCATATATATTTTATACATTGCTATTTGTCTTTATTCATCATATAGTGTTTTATTTTTTGAGCGTTTTTACTTTTGACAACTTCTTCAGAACATTGTTCTATATTTTAGTTAATACATTGATAACCACGTTGTTTGTGATAATTTATCAAATGCTTTTTCATAGTCGAAAGTAAAAAACATAAAAAGCTCCTAATTTTATAATTCATACAAATTTATAATGTCTGTGCGCAAATAAAAATTAAATGCTATCTTTGCAAACATTATAATTAATAAAAAGAAAAGCGATGTCATCATTAGTAGGTAAAAAGGCTCCTTTGTTTGAGGCAGATGCCGTTATAGACGGGAACGAATTTATAGAAAAATTTACGTTGGAACAGTTTATCGGGAAAAAATATGTTCTTTTTTTCTTTTATCCAATGGATTTTACTTTTGTTTGTCCAACAGAGATAATAGCTTTTCAAGACAAATTATCTGAGTTTGAAAAAAGGAACTGTGCCGTTGTAGGCTGTTCTGTAGACAGTAAATATTCACATAAAGCTTGGCTTAGTTTAGAGCGTAAAAAAGGAGGAATAAAAGGGGTAACATTCCCGTTAGTTTCTGATTTTAGTAAATCTATTGCTGTAAATTTTGATGTACTTGCCGGTGAGTATGAAAATAGTGATGAAGATGCGAACGAAATTTCCTTTGAAGGTGTTCCGGTTGCATACAGAGCTTTGTTTTTGA
The DNA here is from genome assembly GCA_023230285.1 of Bacteroidales bacterium. Lineage (GTDB taxonomy): Bacteria > Bacteroidota > Bacteroidia > Bacteroidales > BM520 > RGIG7150. The sequence continues at coordinate 4,111 of JALNXP010000003.1, forward strand.
TTGACAAACAGGGCATAGTGCGTCATCAACTTGTTAATGATTTGCCCTTGGGACGTTCTGTTGATGAATCTTTGCGTACATTAGATGCCCTGAGGCATTTTGAGAAATATGGTGAAGTCTGCCCTGCAAATTGGCATAAAGGTGATAAAGCCTTAGATAGCACTCCGGAGGCAATAGAAGAATATTTAGGATAAAATGAAACTTATTTTTGCTACAAATAATAAGCATAAACTTTTAGAAGCTACTGCTAAATTTCATAGCTCAATAGCATTAGAGTCTTTGTCTGAGCTTGGTTTTACAGGCGATATAGAAGAGACTGCAGATACAATAGAAGGTAATGCAAAGATTAAAGCGGAATATATACATAACCTCTATGGTGTCAATTGTTTTGCTGATGACACAGGGCTTGAAGTAGATGCGTTGGGCGGAGTACCCGGTGTCTATTCTTCACGCTATGCCGGCGAACATGCTACTTATCAGGATAATGTAAATAAATTATTGAAGGCGATGCAGAACGAAGTAAACCGGAAAGCACGCTTTAGAACTTGTATATATTTGATACTCAATAATAAACATTATACGTTTGAAGGTATGGTGAACGGAAAGATTATTGATACTCCTTTTGGTACAGACGGCTTTGGCTACGACCCTGTGTTTGTACCTGACGGCTACGATAAAACTTTCGCCGAACTGCCTTTGGAAGTGAAAAACAAAATAAGTCACAGAGGCTTGGCATTAGATAAACTTGCTGCTTTTTTGTTGGAAAACAGTGACAATAAATAGATAATTAACTAAATAAAAAAACATTATGAAATTTTTTCTTGACACAGCAAATCTTGAACAAATAAAGGAAGCTCAAGAACTCGGAATAATAGATGGAGTAACAACTAACCCTTCTTTAATGGCAAAAGAAGGCATTAAAGGAGAAGAAAATATCAAAAATCATTATAAACAAATATGCGAAATTGTTGATGGTGATGTAAGTGCTGAGGTTTTTGCTACTGATTTTGATGGGATGATTAAAGAAGGCGAAGTTTTAGCTGCATTGCACCCACAAATAACCGTGAAACTGCCTTGTACAAAAGATGGCATCAAAGCCGTTAAATATTTTTCGGCAAAGGGAATAAAGACAAATTGTACTTTGGTGTTTTCTGTTGGACAAGCACTGTTGGCAGCTAAGGCAGGAGCTAAATATGTTTCACCTTTTGTAGGTCGTATAGATGATATTTCGGGCGATGGTGTTGGTTTGGTTGCCGACATAGTTGATATGTATAATTATTATGGTTATGAAACACAGGTACTTGCAGCATCAATTCGTCATACAAGACATATCATTGAATGCCTTGAAGCAGGAGCTGATGTTGCGACATGCCCTCTTAAAGCTATACTCGGCTTGCTAAATCACCCGCTAACTGACCGAGGTTTAGAGATTTTCGTTAATGATGCTAAAAAAATGCTATAGTTTTATATGGATAGTTCCGAAGATAAATTGATAAATGAACTTGCTAATGAGGAGTATAAATTCGGCTTTGTAACCGATGTAGAGGCTGATATTGCCCCGAAAGGACTTAACGAAGATATTATACGATATATCTCGGCAAAAAAAGAAGAACCTTCTTGGTTACTCGAATTTCGTTTGAAAGCTTATCGCAAGTGGTTGACTATGAAGGAACCACATTGGGGACATTTAGATTATCCTGCTATTGATTATCAGAATATTATATATTATGCTGCTCCTAAGAAAAAGAATTTGGCTAATCTCAATGACGTTGATCCGGAGTTGATAAAGACTTTTAATAAACTTGGTATTCCTTTGGAAGAGCAGAAAAAACTTAGTGGTGTAGCCGTTGATGCCGTTTTTGATAGTGTGTCGGTAAAAACTACTTTTCAAAATACTTTAAGTAAACATGGCGTTATTTTTTGTTCGTTTAGTGAAGCTGTAAGAAATTACCCGGAACTTGTAAAACGCTATCTTAGTTCGGTGGTGCCAATAGGCGATAATTTTTTTGCAGCTCTAAATTCTGCTGTGTTTAGCGATGGTTCTTTTTGCTATATTCCTAAAGGCGTGCGTTGTCCTATAGAGTTGTCTACGTATTTCAGAATAAATGCTGCAAATACCGGACAATTTGAGAGAACTCTTATCGTTGCTGATGTTGGTTCTTATGTTAGCTATATGGAAGGTTGTACTGCACCACAACGTGATGAAAATCAGCTACATGCTGCGATAGTAGAGATAGTTGTGATGAAAGATGCCGAGGTAAAGTATTCTACAGTGCAAAATTGGTATCCGGGCGATAAAGACGGCAAGGGCGGTATTTATAATTTTGTTACAAAACGCGGTATATGCAAAGGAAATAATGCTAAACTCTCATGGACACAAGTAGAAACAGGCTCTGCAAAAACATGGAAATATCCGGGCTGTATCTTGAAAGGCGATAATTCTGTCGGCGAATTTTATTCGGTAGCAGTGACTAATAATTATCAGCAAGCCGATACCGGAACAAAAATGATACATATAGGTAAGAACACTAAGAGTACTATAATATCTAAAGGTATTTCTTGCGGACATAGTGATAATTCTTATCGTGGTCTGGTACATATTGGGAAACAGGCATCAGATTCGCGTAATTATTCTCAATGTGACTCGCTTTTGTTTGGTGATAAATGTGGTGCTCATACATATCCTAATGTCATAGCCGAAAATAATTCGTCAATATTAGAGCATGAAGCTACTACATCTAAAATATCTGAAGAGCAATTGTTTTATTGTAATCAGCGCGGAATATCTACAGAGAGTGCTATTGGCTTGATAGTCAATGGTTATGCCAAAGAAGTTCTAAGCAGACTTCCTATGGAGTTCGCCGTTGAAGCACGCAAACTTTTGTCTTTGTCACTCGAAGGTTCAATAGGTTAATTATATAAATAAAAAATATATGTTATTACAAATCAAAAACTTACATGTTTCCATAGAAGGAAAGGAGATATTAAAAGGTCTGTCGTTGAATGTAAATCGTGGAGAAGTTCATGCCATCATGGGACCTAACGGAACCGGTAAGAGTACTCTTGCCTCAGTAATCGCCGGCAGAGACATATTTTCTATAGATGGCGGAGAAATATTGTATAAAAATAATGATATTAGCGGGTGGAGTGTGGACAAACGTGCTAATGAAGGTATATTTTTGAGTTTCCAATATCCTGTTGAAATTCCCGGAGTGAGTATGGTCAATTTTATGAAAACAGCTATAAATGAAAAACGTAGCTATTTAGGACAAGACCCTATCCCTATGCCGGAGTTTATGGCAAAGATGGAAGAAAAAAAACAACTTGTGGAGATGCAGGCTAAACTCACTAATCGCTCTGTTAATGAAGGCTTTTCCGGGGGAGAAAAAAAGAAAAACGAAATCTTCCAAATGGCTATGCTTGAACCGGAACTCGCTATTTTGGACGAAACAGATTCCGGACTTGATATAGATGCTCTCAGAGTCGTTTCTAATGGTGTAAATAAACTTAGAAGCTCAAATAACGCTTTTATCATAATTACTCATTATCAGCGACTTCTTGATTATATAGTCCCCGATTTTGTTCATGTGCTTTATGATGGCAAAATAGTAAAAAGTGGAACAAAAGAACTCGCTCTTGAACTTGAAGAAAAAGGTTACGAAAATTTTAAGAAATAATGCTTTGTATGAATAGCTTGGAAAAATCATTGATTAATCTTGCTGATGACTTGATAAAAGCAGAAAAAAATTCATCTGTTAAGCAAAAAAGGATGGAAGCCCTTGACTGTTTTGCAAAACAAGACTTCAACTATAAAAGTGATAATTGGCTTAACGCAAAAATAGATGTCTTTTTGAAACGACAATATCAGACTTCTATCAAAGAAGTGTCTGATATTCAAGCATTTTCATGTGAAATTGATAATATTGAAAGTAATGCGGCTTATCTTGTCAATGGGAATAAATTAATCAATAATAATAAAAATCTTGGATTACAACTGTCTAATATAGTAGATGTTACAGAAACAGAGGCTTCAACTTTTGCCGCCGCAGCAGCAAGTGAAGACGATTGCTTATATTCAATAAATACGGCTGCTTTTACAGGCGGATTTTTTCTCAATATTCCTGATAATACTGTCGTAGAATTGCCGCTGCAACTTATCTCCGTAAATAATCAGCAGGAAGATAGCTTTTATAATATCAGAAATCTGATAAAAATAGGAGATAATTCACAAGTTAAAATTATACAATGTGATGATTCTGTTGTTGATAACTATTTGTTTATTAATAATATAACTGAAATTTTTGTTGGCAAAAATTCACATCTTGATTTATATAAGATGTATAATCTGTCTAATTCAACGGCTGTTGTCAATTCTATTTTTATAGAGCAGAAAGCTAATAGCGTTGTTAATACTTATAATTTTGAACTTAATGCGGGACTGTTACGCAGTAAATTGGTTTCAAAACTTATAGAGCAAGGAGCGGAGTCGTATTCTTTTGGTATTTATCTTGTTGATAAACAACAGTATATGAGTAATTTGGTCGATGTAGAACATCTTGCTCCCAACTGTAAGAGCGAACAGATTTTTAAAGGTATTGTTGATGATTTAGCGCGTGCCGTGTTTAATGGGAAAATTGTTGTACATAAAGATGCTCAAAAAACTATAGCCTCTCAGGTTAATAGAAATATATTGTTATCCGAAAAGGCTAAAGTTAATTCAAAACCTTATCTCGAAATATATGCTGATGACGTAAAATGCAGTCATGGGACAACCGTTGGACAACTTAACGAAGAAGCTCTTTTCTATATGCAAGCCCGTGGAATTTCTGTCGAAAATGCGCGGAGACTTTTACTTAATGCTTTTATCGGTGAGGTGATAGATAAGATTCATATAGAACCTATTAAGGTGAGAATGAGTGATTTAGTAAAAAAACGTCTTAACGGTGAGCTGTCAAAATGTAATAATTGCATCATACGTTGCAGCGATGCACAGTTAAATGATGCTGACGATAATTGTATAGAGTAAAAAATCAAAAATATGCAACACACCACCATTGATACAATACGGGAACAATTCCCGATTTTAAAAAGAGCTGTTTATAACAAACAACTTGTGTACTTTGATAATGCAGCCACGACTCAAAAGCCGCAATCTGTTATAGATGAGATAGTTAAGTATTATACTTTTGATAATAGCAATATACATAGAGGTGTGCATTTTTTAAGTCAATATGCGACTGAAAAGCATGAATATTGCCGACAGAAAATTGCTGATTTTATCAATGCCGATAAGTCGGAAGAAATAATTTTCACAAGAGGGACAACAGAAGCTATCAACCTTGTGGCGAGTTCTTTCGGACAGCGTTTTCTATCTGCCGGTGATGAGGTATTGCTCACAACGTTGGAGCATCATTCCAACATTGTACCGTGGCAACTTATTTGTGAGCAGAAAGGTGCGATAATCAAGGTGCTGCCTATCAGCATCGCCGGTGAATTGGAAGTAGATAAGTTGTCGGAGATGATTAGTGAGAGGACAAAGATAGTGTCTGTTGCTCACGTATCTAATGCGCTCGGCACTGTTAATCCGGTAAAAGATATTATTAAAATTGCTCATGAACACAATGTTCCGGTGTTGGTAGATGGTGCGCAGGCAATTTCACATATCAAGGTTGATGTCAAAGATTTGGGTTGCGACTTTTATTGTTTTTCGGGGCATAAAATGTACGGACCTATGGGAATAGGCGTACTTTACGGCAAAGAAAAGTATCTTGAAGCGATGCCGCCTTATCAGGGTGGCGGCGAAATGATTAAGACGGTTTCTTTTGAAAATACTGTGTTTAATGATTTGCCTTTTAAGTTTGAAGCCGGTACTCCTAATGTGGGCGATGCAATAGCTTTTGAAAGAGCCTTGTCGTTTATGGAAAATGTCGGCTATGAGTTTATTGCGCATCATGAGCGTGCTTTGCTTGAGTACTGTACTCGAAAAATGCAAGAATTGGGTTTTGTAAAAATCATAGGCAATGCTCCCGACAAAGCCGGCGTTATTTCATTTCTGTTAGACGGCATACACCCTTATGATGTCGGTATTATCCTTGATAAATTAGGCGTTGCAATACGTACAGGGCATCATTGTGCCGAACCTGTAATGCAATTTTATGGTATTTCCGGTACTGCAAGAGCTTCTTTTGCCGTTTATAACACAAAAGAGGAAGTAGACATTTTAGTGGAAGGGCTTAAGACGGCAAATAAAATGCTGTCGTAACAAAAGTTTATTTATTGTCTTTATTATATAAATCCTTAGGTCCGTGACTGCCGTATTGCGGCTTTTTAATATCAGGGTCATTGATGAGCAAATCTATTTGCAAATCTTTTTGTTTTACAACGTAATTATTTATAAACCAAACAGTTTCATCTATTTTGTTTTTCATTTGCATTGCTATTTCGTGTCCATTATCTTCAAAACGATATACATAATAAGGATAGTCGTACTTATTAAATCTTTTAGATAGAGGGTCGGCTCCAAAAAAGCCTAATCGGAAAATTTTTATTTGTTTATAAGTTACTAATTTGTCGGCTGTGCCATGAAACATAAGAGTTGGAGCCGGAGCTTGCTCTCTCCATTTTACCTTGCCTTGTTTCGAAAGTATTGCTCCGGAGAAAGATATTATGCCGCCGTATTTGAAACTTTCCGGCAGCATTTCTGACGATTCTAATTTATTAGCTAAAATATAATCTGCCTGTAAAGCTGTTATTGCACCGGCACTACTTCCACATAAGACGATGTTTTTAGGATTTATGTTAAGAACTTTACTGTTGTTTATCAAGTAGTTAGTAGCAGAATAGACATCTTCTACAGCCATCGAAATTGCTTTTTCCAATGGTTTGTGATTTAGCGGACCTAATTTTGTTACGCCTTTTAATCCTAATCTGTAATCGATGGCGGCAACGACATAGCCATGTTCTGTAAGCATATTATAGTATTCTACGTGAGTACTTTCATTTCTGGCACCGGAGATAAAGCCGCCGCCAAAGATAAACATTACACAAATGCTGTCGGAAGACATCTTCTCCGGTTGATATATATCCATGTATAATTTTTCGCCGTCTTTTTCAGCAAAGAGAAAAGTGGCAACATCTTGGCAATATATTGAAGATGCTATAAACAGTGCTAGTAATAAAGAAAAAATTTTCGTTTTCATTAATCTTTTGTTTTTATGATTTTAATTTTCTGACAATCAACTGTCCGTTGATATAATCTACCACAGTTATTTTTTCATCTTTATCAATCCAGCCTCCTTCCGACATAGCGTCGAAGACATCGTCTTCTACAAGTATTTTGCCGGCAGGTCTTAAAACAGAATGAGCAACACCTTGTTTGCCAATAACTTTTTCATATTGTTTATTTGCAAAGCTATAGCCGTCATTAGTATTTTGAACATCTTTAAGAGCAATATTGATAAGTTTATTATTTGTAGTGAGTAATTTTTTGCCTAAGATAATAGATAATATGAATGCTGCCGTTGATGCGACTACGACTATTAGCAAAGCTTTTCCTAAAAGTGTAAAATCAGATGTTTCGAGTTTAAGACCGTTGTTTGGAACTAAAGCGAAAGCTAAACCTGTGATTATTGCAATGATACCTAAAACTCCGCATACGCCGAAGCCGGGTATGACAAATATTTCCAATGCCAATAATATGATGCCGAGTATAAATAAGATAATTTCCCAATACTCTGCCAAGCCGCCGGCATAAAGCGGAAAGAAATACAGACATGCGCCGAGTATAGCTATAGCAAGCGGGAAGCCGATGCCTGGTGTTTGCATCTCAAAATATATGCCGCCAACAATCATCATAATAAGTAATCCGCTAATTATGGGATTGATAAGAAAATTTATGATTTTGTCTAAAGGAGAAAGCGTTTGAATTATAATTTGTGGGTTGTTGAGATTGGCTTTTGTGATAACTTCTTCAATATTGTCTGCTTTACCTTCGCAGAAACAGTTTAAGATAGCTTCATCTACAGTAAAAGTAAGCACTTTGCCGGAATCTGATAAGTTGGGAATAAATACGTCAGGGTCGACCATGGCTTCGGCGATTTTTGGGTCTCTGCCTTTAGCTTCGGCTGTTGAACGCATCATAGAGCGCATAAACGACTGATATTTATCAGGCAGAGCTTCGCTATTTTGGTTTACAACGGTGGCAGCTCCGATGTTAGCACCCTGTCGCATGTAAATGCTGTCGCAGGCGATGGAAATTAAAGCACCGGCAGAAGCTGCATTGTTGTCAATAAAGACATATACAGGAATACTGCTGTTTAAAATCTTCGTCCTTATAGAATCTGCATCGCCTAAAGTGCCACCGTAAGTGTTGAGGTGAAGCAATATAAGGTCGGCACCCTTTTGTCGCGCTTCTTCAAATCCGAGTTTTACCTTCCTCCATGTCGGAGGAGCTATTTCGTCCATGATATCTATTACATAAACAGTACTTCTATGCTTCTCATCTTGTAAAGTGCTGTCGACTTTTAAAGCACAACTGCCGCAAAACAGCAAAAAGAAACCACAGATAAATATCATTAAATGCTTGATGTTCATACGCTAAAAATTTTTACAAAGATAGATATTTTTTTTAGTTGTAAAGATTTGTTAGGTTCATTATTATGATTTTAGAAATTATTTTTCAAAATAAACTATCTTTGCATCATTGATTTGAATGCTTGAGTTAATCATCAAGTTTAATTTTTAGAATTACTTTTTAAGATGAAATTATTAAGAATATTTATTTATTTGCTGATTATAAGTTCATTATATGGCTGTGCCAAAGATGTTGCACCTTCCGGTGGTCCTAAAGATACAACTCCGCCTAATGTTGTGGAAGCTATGCCTCCGAATAACAGCACAAATTTTAATGCTAAAGTTATTTCTATCACTTTTGATGAATATATCACTTTAAAAAATGTAAAGAGTAAATTGATGATTTCGCCGCCTTTTAAAGAAGAACCGGAAATCACTAATAAAGGTAAAAAGGTGATTATCAAATTAAAAGAAGAGCTAAAGCCTAATGTTACTTATAATTTTTATTTTGATGATGCTATCGTAGATTATAATGAAGGAAATCCAATAAAGAATTTTTCATATATCTTTTCAACAGGTGATTTTTTGGATACTCTTTCTTTTAAGGGAAATATTATAGATGCTTATACGCTGCAACCTGTAGAAGATTGTATTATAGCTCTTTACGCTAATCTTGCGGATTCTGCTTTTAGAACTTCTGTGCCATATTATATAACAAAAACAGATAAACAGGGAAATTTTACATTTAATTATCTACAAGATACTTTTTATAATATTTACGCTTTGAAAGACCTTAATAATTCAAGAACTTTTGATTTGATAACTGAAAGTATTGCTTTTACAGATTCTGTTTTAAGTATAAAAGATTCGATGTTTGTAAATCTTAAACTTTTTACGGAGGCAGATACCATACAGCAAATTGTAGATAAAAAAGTTTTGCAACTTAATGAAGCTCAGATAGTTTACAAACTTCCTCCTACAAATCCGGAAATAAAATTTTATAATAAAATTCCGGAGGATTACGATATAATATTTAACAAGACTAAAGATACCGTTAAAATCAGAACTAAAGGTGCCGATACTTTGTCTGTTATCGCTTATGATAATTCAAAAGTTATAGATTCTTTAACTGTTGTTGTTGATAGTGAGAAACTTAGAAGCAAAAATGTTCTTACTATACTTCCATCTTTTGCAACAAAACAATATTATAAAACAGAGCTGTATTTGAATTTTAACAATCCGATAGATACGATGTTTGTCGATTCTATCAGGTCAATTATTACTGTTGATACTATCGTTGATACAACATATTTTAAAATTTTGTTTACAGACAGTTTAAATCTTAATGTTAAAATAGATTGTGTTCCTGAGCCGAAGACAAAATATGCGTTTTATCTTGCAGATTCTTCTTTAATCGATATATATGGTTTATACAATAAAGATTTTTCGTGCGTTATGACGACATTAGATGAAGATGCTTTTGGTGGTATTATTATCAATATTGTTGTTGATGATGAGCATGTTGGTGAATCTTTTGATGTGATTTTAGATATTGTCGGCAAGAATAATGTGGCTGTTGAGAGTGTTTCGCTACATTTGATGGATAGTGTGCAGGTAAAGGTTCCGATGTTGTCTCCGGCGGAATATTCTGTGAGAATTGTGTATGATTGTGATGCCGATGGCAAATGGACAACCGGCGATTATAGAACAAAACGGCAGCCGGAGAGGGTAGAATATCCGAAGAAAATTGCGGTTAAAAGCAAATGGGAAGTAGAAGAGACCATAAAAATTGGTACACCGACAATTTTGCGTTAGAATTTTACGCTTTTGCTAATGTGAAGATGCTAATCTGCATGTTTACGCCTGTTTTCAATAAAGCTGTTATTGCTGCTTCTAACGTGGCTCCTGTCGTTAGTACATCATCAACAATTAAAATGTGCTTGTTGCTCAGAAAATCGGGATTGACAACTTGAAAGCTGTCTAATGTGTTGAGGTATCTTTCTTCCCGGCTTTTCTTTGTTTGGGTTTTTGTGGCTTTTACTTTTTGTAAATTGTCCGCAATGGGGATACCTGTTATTAGTGAAATACCTTTGGCAATCATCTCGCTTTGATTGTATCCACGTTTTTTTAGCTTGCTTTTGTGTAATGGAACAGGCATTAAAATATCTACTTCAGAATAATAGTTTTTGAGTTGCTTGCCGGCAATTTTGCCTAAGTAAATTCCTATATCAGGACGATTTTTATATTTTAAATTGTGCATCAGAGATTGTACAGAGCCGTGTTTGCTAAAATGAAGCAATGACGTTGCCTGATAAATATAAACTCTGCCATAGAATACTTGCTCAACTTCGTTGTCTACGACTTTGTGGAAATTGGTGAAAGGTAAATTGAACTTGCAATAATCACAAAGCATTTTCTCATGCTCATACAAAGGAGTGCCGCATCCATGGCAGGTCTCAGGAAAGAATAAATCGAAAATATTTTTCAGCCACATTTTATTGTTAATCACGAAAATTTAAAAATGTCCGGTGTTTTTAACAATATTTATGAAATTAAAAATCTTGCTTGTTTTTTTCGTATTTTAGCGAGCTAAGCATAGAAGATTTCACGTTGATGGTAAAACTCCATTGTTTCTGATAGCCAAACGGTACCCAGTTAAAACTCATCTCCCAACAATGTAAATCTCTGTATACAGATAAGTTAGCATAAGTAAAGTCGTTGTTGATGATGTCGTATTTTAAGTCGTAATTTATTTTCCATTTAGGAGTTATATAAACTAAACCCGATAAGTCGACAGTACCTATTTGTGTGAATTTTTTTTCATATTCATTATCAGCAATTTTTGTATTATTGATAACATAATTGTAGGTAAAGCCTATTCTCATGTTCCATTGATTGTCCCAATCAAAATAATTTTCGGTATTTTCGATGAGATTTTGTTCGTCTGTAGGTTTGTTTGTGCCTTTTTTATTTTTGAAAGTATTGTTGTTGAGGGAGTAAGAGAAGCCCACGCTCCATGTTTGTGTTGGTGGTACGAACAACCTTTTTTCTGTTTCCCAGATAAATTTATTTATACTTTGACCTTTTGCATTAGTTGCATAAGGACTTAATCTTGTGGAATAATTTATATTAAGTCCTGTGACAATAGAAGTTCTGCCGGATATAGAAAGCGGCGACCAGTTAACAGAGTCTTTGGCGATGTCGTAGCCTGTGGATAAGCTCAGGCTTTCTATAAGTTTAATCTTTTTAGTGCCGGTCACAGTGTCATTTTTCGAGCGGACTTTAATTTCTAAAGAGTTGCCTACGCTCATTGAAACTAACCCCGACCTGCCATCTGTTGGTGTGCCGTACAGAGAGTTGTAGTCGTTTGAATTTATGCCGTCAAAGATAGAATATTTTACGGAGTCATAATTTTTATCTAAGTAATAATCGTAATAATTCCAGAAAGGTGTTCCGAAGTCCGGGGTGTATTTAAAAGATACAGATGGTGTTAATACGTGGCGCACGGCTTTTAAATAACCCTTTTTAAATTGCATCATGCCATATAAAGTTGTTGATAATGAAGTGCTTACATTAAAATCGCGAGCTGTTTTGAAAGCGTATAATTCGTTAATATTAAGTTGAGGTACTATAGTATCGCCATTGTTGTAAATGGTATCATGTTGATAATCAATATCTAAATATTTAGAGTACCATCTTTCAGTGTAATTTGCGGTAATATCCCAAATGATGAACTTAAATATTTTAGTGTTGAATTTAACAGGGATAGTATGCTTAACGCCGTTTTTCATTTTATCCAAGATATTTTCTTTAAACAACAGGGTGTCAACAGAGGTAATTTCATTTTTGCCGACCATTGTATATGAGAAGTTTATTTTTTCGTACCAACGTTGTCCGCCGATTTGCTTTTTTCTTTTGAATGGGAATATTTTACTTGAAGATAGGGAGAAACTTGGTAAGGTGAAAGTCATGCTGCGGTTCAGAGTGTTTTGCGAGTGTCCCATGTTGAGCGACAAGTTCAGTTTGTTATTTGCAAATGATGTTTGATAAGCGATACTTGATTCAAAAGTATTTTTCAAATAATCAGTAGTATTAGAGGGGTTTGTTTTGTTAAAGCCACTTGTGACAAAGTTGACATTTGCGCTGAAATTGCTGTTAGGGCGGGCTTTAGCATCTTGTTTGTGCGACCATGCAATTTTGAAGTTGTTTGATGAGGAGTAGCCGCTTGTTCCTCTGATGCCGGTTTTGGTATTTGCAAAACTGAGAGCAAAACTTCCGCTGTATTTATATCTTTTGCTATATTTCAGTGTGGGTTTCACAGCCCAGCTTCCGCGAGAGTAAATGTCACCAAGAAGTTTTAAGGTAAGATAATCGTTGATATTCCAAAAATAGCCGCCATCTTGCAGGAAAAAGCCTCTCTCGGTTGAGTTGCCGTAAGACGGCATCACAAAGCCGGTTGTGTTGATGTCATCTTTTAAAGGGAACATGGCAAAAGGAACGCCGAGCGGCATCGGTATGTCCTCAATTTCCAAATATGTTACTCCGGTTACTATTTTATCGTCAGGTATGACCTTCCCCTTATTAAAGCGAAATTGGAAATGCGGATGGTCTAAGTCGCAGGTCGTATATGCACCACCAACTAAATTGGTGACGTTGTCATCGAATTTTTTAACCGTTTCGCCATGTAGATAGCCTTCGCCTTGTTGGGTGATGACATCAGTAATGTAACCTTTACCGGTGTTAAAATTGTATTTGATGGTTTTTGCTCTAAACTCTTGCTCGCCGTCTTTTAATTTGGGATTTTGCTCTAATTGTCCCGAAGCTCCAATTATGCCTTTGGCAAAAAGTACCATACTCTTCATGTCTATTTCTGCATAACCTGATTCAAGATGTATGCCGTCTCCATAATCTATAACACAATTGTTGATGAGGTAAATTTTTTTGTTGATGAGGTCTACTATCATAGTGTCTGAAGATTTACTTTTGATGATGTCCTCAATAACTGATTTTTTTTCCGGTTTAGGTTGGATAACAGTGGAGTTGGGCTTATTTTTATTGAAAGTCGAATCAAGTTTGTTAAAAAAAGCAGAGTCGACTATTGACGAAAAAGTTGTATCATTAATACTAAGCAGGCTGTCGTTTGGCGTTAGAATAGTGTCAATAAAAATTTTTGGTATGGAATTTGCGGTGTCAGTTACGCTTTGTGCCAAAGTAATGTTGACGTTAATAAACAAAGAGAATACTAACACAAGAATGGTGATAAAATATTTTTTATTTCCTTTTACTTTTGTCAATTTACAGTATCTTTACAAACTTACTTAATGGCATTAGAATCAATTAATATACAAAGGTACATATTTTTGTTATGAAACGAATTATTTTTTATTTTAGTCTGTTGGTTTTTTTGTTTTTTAGCAGTAAATATGCCTGTTCTCAAGAGGCTAACGGTTATAGAATTAAAACCGTGGTCATAGATGCCGGTCATGGTGGAAAGGATCCGGGGGCATTATACGGTAAAATAAAAGAAAAAGATGTCACTCTCAGCATAGCTAAAAAGCTCGGAAACAAGATAGAGACTGAATTTCCGGATGTCAAAGTTATATATACACGAGATAAAGATGTTGCCGTGGAATTGTATCGAAGAGCCAACATTGCCAACAAAAATCATGCGGATTTATTTATCTCCATTCATTGTAATGCGGCTAAGTCAACAGAGGCTTCCGGTACCGAAACATGGGTAATGGGCTTACATCGTTCTAAGGAAAATCTTGAAGTTGCCAAGTTGGAAAATGCTTCTATCCTTTTAGAAGATAATTATGAAGATAATTATGAGGGCTATGACCCTAATTCTCCTGAAAATACTATCATCTTTTCTTTGTTCCAAAATGCTTATTTAGACCAAAGTTTGACATTTGCATCTTCTATACAAGAAAATTTTGCTAATTCCAAACTTAACAACAGGGGTATCAGACAAGCAGGCTTCTTAGTGCTGTATAAAGCTGCAATGCCGAGCGTTTTAATAGAAACAGGTTTTCTTTCCAATCAAAAAGATAGAGATTTTTTGTCAAGTGAGAATGGAAAAAATATAATTGCAGCATCTATTTTTAAGGCATTTAAAAGTTATAAAATAGAAGTGGAAACTGTCAATAACAGAGTAGATAAACCTGTTGTTACCCATAATATTGATGATGCAGACAGCGCGGCAGTTAATGTAACTCCAAATACGTCTTCAAATTCTATAGAATACAAAGTGCAATTCGCTACTTCTGATAAAGAAATCAATATAAAAGATAAGAAGTATTCTAAATTGAAGAATATTTCTTATTATAAGCAAAATGGGCAATATAAATATACAGCAGGTTGCTTTTATACACGAGATGAGGCACTTACTTATAGAAAAGAGGTTATAAAATGCGGTTTTAGAGATGCTTTTGTTGTGGAATTTAAAAATAATAATAGAATAAAATGATTAAAAATTAAAAATGATGGAAGAAACAGCTGTTACATTTTGGGAAAAAGTAAGCAAATTCGTTTCTGATGTGTTGTTGGCTAATGTACCTCGTATTATTGTTGCATTAATAATCTTATGGATTGGTTTTAAACTTATTAAATGGTTGATGAAAGTACTTACTAAGGTGTTTAACAAGCGTAATGTTGACCCTTCTTTGCAATCTTTCTTGAAACCGGTTATCAGCATTTCGTTGAAAATTTTGCTTGTACTGACTATCATGGGTATGATAGGCATTCAGGCAACTTCTTTTATTGCCGCTTTAGGTGCTGCCGGACTTGCTGTCGGCATGGCTCTACAAGGAACTTTGCAGAATTTCGCAGGCGGAGTTATCATTTTGTTACTCAAACCTTTTAAAGTCGGTGATTATATAGAGCAAGGGTCTTACAGCGGCACTGTTAAATCTATAAAAATATTTAGCACCATTTTAGTAACTCCTGATAATAAGATAGTTATTATTCCTAACAGCCAATTGGCAACTAATTCTCTGATAAATTATACCGAAGCAGGAGAAAGGAGAGTCGATATTAGTGTCGGTATCGCTTATGGACAATCTGTAGATAAAGCAACCGGAGTCCTTATGGAACTTGCTAAATCTCATAAGTGCGTTCTGCAAGACCCCGCACCGATTGTAGCTGTAATTGCTCTTGCTGATAGTTCTGTAAATCTTCAATTACGCGTATGGACGAAAACAGATGATTACTGGACAGTTAATTTTGATTTGAATAAATCTGTATATCAGTCTTTTAATGAAAATGGAATTGAAATACCATTTAATCAATTGGAAGTTCATGTAAAAAATAATTAATTATGGACGCAGAAGAAAAGAATATAGAAAAAAAGAATAGCAAGAAGAAAAGTGGTGGAGAGCTATATTTAATATTAGCCGTAATTGTCATTCTCGTGGCGCTATTGATAGGTCAACGTTTTTATTTTGCTAAAAGTTTTGATAGAGCTTTAGCAGCTTATGTGGAAAACGTCAACAAAAAATGCCCTTCAATGCTTGATGAAGATACTCGTCTTGATAACGTTTTTGTAATACCCGGTAATGCCCTTCAGTATAATTATACTATGGTTAATATGGTTAAAGATTCTGTAGACGTTGATGCTTTTAGTACAAAAATGGATGCTGTAATGCTCAATTTTGTTAAAAATGATGATGATTTTGATGCGTTAAAGAAAAAATTGGTGACGATAAATTACACTTATCATGATAAGTATGCCAATATTCTGACAAATATAAAAATTACGCCTGAAAGGTATAAATAGGGTGGTGTTTTTAGAATTGTGTTAAATGGTGTTTTTGCTTAGCATATTAGTCGACCATTGCCTGTTCTGCTATTTTAAGAAACATTTTGGCACCGATGTCAATAAGTTCATCGGGGAAGTTATATTCTGGATTATGCAGAGGTTTGCAATTTTCGCCGGAGCCGATGCCAAAAAAGCCACCATGCCATTTGAGGCAATAGTCGGCGAAGTCCTCAGACCAGCGCATAGGTTCGGGTAAACTTTCTGTCGTCATATTTAATTCTTTTGCAGCGGCTTTCACTATGTCAACACACACATCATCGTTTTCTAAGGCATTGAATTTATCTTGAAAATCATAGCTGACTTTGAGAGAATATTTGTTTGCAAGTTGTTGTAATTCAGATGTTACATTATTTATCAATTCCGACATGCCTTTGTTTGTGAAAGAGCGTAAAGTAAGCATAACGTTTGCATCACCGGCGGCGGTTCCAAAAGCTATTTCTCCAATATTTACGTGAATTACCGTAATTTGTTTAAAATTGCTGATGTCGTCATTTTTGAAGCTGTCAAGAGCCAAGATAAAATCTGCGACAGCTTTTGCCGGATTGATGCCGTTTTCGGGATAAGCTGCATGAGCTTGTTTACCCTCTAATTTAGCGATAAATCCTGTTGAAGCAGCGGCAAAAGTGCCGTACTTAAATAAGATATTTCCGAGATGGTAGCCGGGTAAGTTGTGTAATCCGAATATATAATCAACATGCAGATTTTGCAGTACTTTGGATTGTAATATCTTTTTTGCGCCATTGCCGGTTTCTTCTTCCGGCTGAAAAATTAAGATGATGCTTCCGGTTTCAGGACGATTGCCGGATACAATATATTCAGCAAATTGTAAAAGAATTGCCGTATGTCCGTCATGTCCGCATCTGTGTCCGGATGGAAGTGCATCTATATCAGTGCGAAAGGCAATATTTTTACCTTGCTTCTTTCCTTTGAAAATAGCTATAACGCCGTGACCGTCTTTAATATCGGAAGTTAAAATATCCGGGTGATATATTTGTAACTTCTTGATTATCAATTCAACAGTTTTATATTCTGTACCTGAAACTTCAGGGTTATCAAATAGATTATGTCGTATTTCGATAGAAGTCATATCAGCAATAATAAAATCTTGTAGAATACCTCCGCAAGGAAGATTTATTTATGATTAGGAAAGAAACGTTTGTAGCCAATCAGCAGCCAAAACATACCTATAGTTATGGCGGAGTCGGCGACATTAAAAATCGGGCGGAAAAATTCAAAATTTTGTCCGCCGACAAACGGAAACCAGTCGGGATAAGTGCTTCGGATAATGGGGCAATATAACATATCAACAACCTTACCGTGAAAAAACGAGGCGTATCCGCCGGCATCGGGTAACAAGGTTGCTACGGTAACCGGTGTGCTTTCGCTAAAAATTACGCCATAAAATACGCTGTCTATTATATTACCGAGAGCACCGGCAACAATCAGCGACAGACACACGATAAGCCCTGTCTTTGTTGTCTTTCTTTTAGTTATCTGGAAGAGATAAAATAAGATTAATATAACGGCGATGATACGTATAGCTGTAAGTATCAGTTTACCTGCATCGCCGGCAAACTGCATGCCGAAAGCCATACCATTATTTTCGATAAAATATAGCTTTATTCTTTCTCCAATAATATTGAACTCTTGTCCAATTCGCATATTAAGCTTGACCCAAAACTTAAAAACTTGGTCTACAATAAGTATGGGAAAAATTATCAATAATACTTTTTTCAAAACAAATTATTTTGGTTTTTGATTCTTTTTAGCTTCGATGCTTAAAGTAGCGTGAGGTACAGCTCTCAATCTTTCTTTAGAAATAAGTTTACCTGTTTCTCTGCATATACCGTAGGTGCCGTTTTCTATACGAACTAAAGCCATTTCGAGACTTTCAATAAACTTTTGTTGTCTTAGAGCGAGCCTTCCGTTTTCTTCTTTTGACAATACAGTCTGACCTTCTTCTAAAACTTTAAAAGTTGGCGAAGTATCGGCAGTATCACTGTCGCTTGTTCCGCTGAAAGCTTCTCTAAGCATATCAAGGTCTTTTCTTGCGCTGGCTAACTTTTCCTCTATAATTACACGAAACTCTTCGAGTTCTTCTTTTGTGTATCTTTTTTTCTCAGTATCTTCCATAATCAACAAAATTAGATTTTACTTATTAAGATGTTAACAAACAAGTCATTATATAAATCAAGCTCTATTTTTTTATCACTATTTATTGATTTAACAAATGATAAATTGCCTATTAAAGTTTCCGAACAAATGTATGAATAATATTTTGAAATAACATTAAAAATGACATCTGACTTTTCAACAACTAATGAGATTTTGTCAGTAACATTATAGTCGTTATCTTTTCTCAGGTTTTGAATACGATTAACTAATTCGCGGGCATAGCCTTCTGCCAATAAGTCTTCGGTAATTTCAATATCTAAAGCCACCGTTAGAGTGCCTTCATTTTGTACAACCCAACCCGGAATATCTTGAGTTGATATTACTACATCATCTTTGGTTATTTCAACAATAGTATCGTTGATATGTATTGACACCGAATTATCTGCTTCTAACTCTGATATTTGACTTTGCGATAATTTAGTAATTTCGTCAGCAATGACTTTCATTATTTTGCCGTATTTAGGACCTAAAGTTTTAAAATTCGGCTTGATATTTTTTGTCAATATGTTATTATTACCTTTAAGAAAGATTATTTCTTTTACGTTGACTTCTGCGAGGATTAAATCTCTGACCATATTAGTTTGTTCGATAAAATCATCGGAAGTTGCGGGTATCATAATTTTACTCAAAGGTTGACGAACTCTGTTGTTTGTACGTTTTCTGAGAGCGAGTACCATAGAAGAGATGGTTTGAGCGAGTTCCATTCTTTTTTCAAGTTTTTTGTCTATGAAATTTTGGTTTGCAACAGGGAAATCGGTAAGATGTACGCTTTCGGCATTTTCTTTATGTGAGATATTGTTAAGGTCGCAGAATAGCCGGTCGCCGTAGAATGGTGCAATCGGGCAAATAAGTTTAGCTACCGTATTCAGGCATGTATACAGTGTTTGGTAAGCTGATATTTTATCTTCGTTATAGTCGCCTTTCCAGAATCTCCTGCGGCAGAGGCGTACGTACCAATTAGACAAATGGTCACAGACAAACTGCTGAATAGAACGTCCGGCTTTGGTAGGCTCATAGTCGGCAAGACTTTCGTCTACTTCTGTGATAAGAGAATTTAGCTCGGATAATATCCATCTGTCTATTTCGGGGCGTGAGCTAAATTCGATGTCCGGTTCGGCGTATGTAAAGTTGTCTATATTAGCATATAAAGCGAAGAAAGAATAGGTATTATACAGAGTTCCGAAGAATTTTCTTTGTGTTTCAGCAACGCCGTCCACATCAAATTTGATGTTATCCCACGGCTGAGCATTGGTAATCATATACCATCGGGTAGCATCAGCGCCGTATTTTGATAGAGTTTGGAACGGGTCGATAGCGTTTCCGTAGCGTTTAGACATTTTATTGCCGTTTTTGTCGAGTACTAATCCGTTAGAGACACAGGTTTTGTAAGAAACAGAGTCGAAGCACATTGTTGCTATTGCGTGTAATGTATAGAACCAACCTCTTGTCTGGTCAACACCTTCGGCGATGAAATCTGCAGGAAAAGCACCATTTAACAAATTATCGGCAGTACCTTTAGGAGCTTTTTCAAAAGGATAATGATATTGAGCAAAAGGCATAGCACCGGAGTCAAACCATACATCTATCAGGTCGCTTTCACGTTTCATCGGCTTGCCGGAAGGAGAAACCAAGATAATATCGTCAACGAAAGGACGGTGCAAGTCTATTTTATCATAATTTTCTTTTGAAAAATCGTTTGGTACAAAATCTTTATAAGGATTTTCTTTCATCACGCCGGCGGCAATAGATTTGTTAATTTCTTCTATAAGTTGTGCTATAGAAGAGATACAGATTTCTTCTTTACGGTCTTCGGTCATCCAGATTGGCAAAGGAGTTCCCCAGAAGCGGGAGCGGCTCAAGTTCCAATCTTGCAAATTTTCGAGCCAGTTGCCAAAACGTCCGCTGCCGGTAGATTTAGGTTTCCAATTTATGGTGTCGTTAAGTGCTATCATTCTGTCTTTTGCGGCAGTAGCTTTAATAAACCACGAATCGAGCGGATAGTAAAGTATAGGCTTGTCTGTTCGCCAGCAATGCGGATAGTTGTGAATATGTTTTTCTATTTTGAAAGCTTTATTTTGATACTTAAGCATTACACAGATGTCAATGTCGAGGGTAGGGTCTTTGTCTGTAAGGTTCGGGTTGTAAGCATTTTTGACGAATCTTCCACTATATTCTTTGTAACGGTCTACGTCCACGAACTTTTTAACATATTCGGGGTCTAAGTCTTCTATCAGAAAGAATTTACCTGTCAAGTCGACCATAGGGCGTTTGTTTCCGTCTTTGTCTATAAGCAGCATGGGAGCGATGCCGGAAGTTGCGCCGGCTTTAGCGTCGTCAGCACCGAAAGTTGGAGCGATGTGTACAATGCCGGTGCCGTCTTCGGTAGTGACAAAGTCGCCGAGGATTACTCTGAAAGCGTCTCCGTCAGGTTTAATCCATGGGATAAGTTGTTCATATCTGGCACCTTCAATGTCTTTGCCGGTAAAAGTGTTAACTATTTTATAAGGTATGATTTTATTTTCGGGTTTATAAGCGTCTAAGTCTAAATTTTCGCCCTGTGCATTGAAATAACTCGGCAACAAATCTTTTCCGATGATAACACAAATCTTTTCTAAAGAATAAGGATTTAAAGTTTCTACTTGATAATAGGTTATTTTAGCACCTACAGCTAAAGCTGTGTTTGATGGCAAAGTCCACGGAGTTGTTGTCCATGCTATAAATGCGAGTGGGAGGTTTGTTTTGTTGAACAAGAATTTCGATTTTTCATCACGGATGACAGAGAATTGTACTGTAGCAACAGTATCTTTAACATCTTTGTAGCAGCCGGGCTGATTAAGTTCGTGAGAGCTTAGACCGGTGCCGGCAGCCGGAGAATACGGCTGTATAGTGTAGCCTTTGTAAAGCAAGCCTTTTTTATACAACATGCCAAGCAGATACCAAAGAGTTTCTATGTACTTGTTGTCAAAAGTGATATAAGGGTCGTTGATGTCAACCCAATAGCCCATTTTGACTGTGAGGTCGTCCCACATATCCTTGTATTTCATCACTTCGGAGCGACAAGCTTTATTGTAGTCTGTAACAGATATTTTTTTGCCTATATCTTCTTTGGTGATGCCAAGGCTTTTTTCGACACCTATTTCGACAGGAAGACCGTGGGTGTCCCAGCCGGCTTTTCTTTTTACATAAAAGCCTTTCTGCGTGCGATAACGGCAGAAGATATCTTTGATAGTACGTGCCATCACATGGTGAATGCCCGGTTGTCCGTTTGCTGAAGGTGGTCCCTCATAAAAGATGAAAGAAGCGTTCTTCTCGTTTTTCTTTAAAGATTTCTCAAAGATAGTGTTTTCTTGCCAAAATTCTTGTATGGAATCTGCAACGTCAGTCAGGTTTAGTCCTTTATATTCAGGATATTTATTCATCGTCTCGATATATATGTATTTTAACTTGCAAAGATATAAGATATTTTGAAGATACGGAGATTTATGGATAAAAAAATACGGAGAAAAATTAGCCGGATAGATTCATTAATCTACCCAAATAATTTCTGTTCAAAACCGTAAATGAATTTTATTTTCATTAATTTTGCATTTTTAAAAACCATTAAAAATCATATTATGAAAATTTTTTTTACTATCTTATTATTAAGTATTTTTCTAAGTATTAGTGCGTTATCACAAACGACTATATTAAACACGAGTTTTGAAGGTCCCGGCTTTGATGAAGGTTGGACAACAGGCGTTTCTCAAGCTATTACAGAAACACCTGAAGATTATCCCGCCGGTTTACAGCCATGGGAAGAATGGTCGCTGACCGATGATGCAGGCTTTGGCTATGTCCATTCGGGTGATTCAGCTGCTTGGATAGGAGGAACATTATATCTCGAAAACACCCACGACTGGCTGATGACACCTCAAATTACCGTCCCAAATGAAGATGAAACCCTAATTTATTATTGGTTATGGTATCATTCTGAATATACGTATGTAAATAAATTTTATATAATGATTTATGATTGCGACAATTCAACATGGGAACAAGGTTATTTGTTGGAAAACGCTTTTAATTCTCCCCTACACTACGTTGAAGAATATACCTTCGATTTAGCACCATGGAAAGGGAAAAATATTAAAATCGCTTTCGTCAAAAATGGAACCTATCAAATGGCAATGGACGATATAAGAGTTATATGTAATCCGACATCAGGTATTTCAGATATAGTAAATACTCAAGTTGCAATTTATCCTAATCCCGCAAAAAACATTATAAACATAAAACTTGAAAAAATTCCTCTTGATAACAGACTGCAAATCACAGATATTTCAGGAAAAACAATGTTGTTGAAAACTATCACAAGCAATACTACTGAAATAGATATTAGCAGTTTAAAAAGTGGAATCTATTTTGTCCGGATAGGAAATATCACAAAAAAATTGATGGTAGAACATTAGTACCTGCGGCACGCTATGTATATGAATCTAAATTACCGGCTACCAAGCTATTGTCCCTGACGGAACAAAGCATGTTTATGGAAAAAATTGCTGTTTATCAATTACAAACAAGCGACCCATACAAACATGCGACCCCTACGGGGTCGTTGGCAGCTGTGTCATAAATTTCAGGCTATAGATATGTGACCCCTACGGGGTCATGTC
>JALNXP010000124.1 GCA_023230285.1 Bacteroidales bacterium
TGGAAACGCAAAAGATACGACCCATTCATCAAAAGAACAACATCAAAATTCTATAATTGGGTTACGCGAAAAGTCTCAAAAATCGATTTGCATGATTTCAATTGTGGCTTAAAAGCCTACAAGAACGAAGTCGTAAAAGAAATAGAAATCTTTGGAGAAATGCACCGTTACATTCCGCTGATAGCCAAAAAAGCAGGCTTCAAAAAAATTGCCGAAAAAGAAGTTAAACACCAAGCGCGAAAATTCGGTGTCACGAAATTCGGCA
Source organism: Bacteroidales bacterium (assembly GCA_023230285.1). Lineage (GTDB taxonomy): Bacteria > Bacteroidota > Bacteroidia > Bacteroidales > BM520 > RGIG7150. The sequence goes on from JALNXP010000124.1 coordinate 266, forward strand.
TGAATAGGTTTATCAACGGCTTCTTAGACTTGTTAACTATCACGTTTATAAATAAATACGGCAAAAACCCCATGCACTTGTTCGGATTTTTAGGCGCTTTTGTCTTCTTAATAGGTTTAGTGATTTTTATCTGGCTCGCCATAGAAAAATTCGCTTGCAACGTTGCCGGAATGACAACAAGACCAATGTTTTATTTCGGACTGTTGTGCATGGTATTAGGCGCTCAAGCTTTCTTCACCGGCTTTGTCGGCGAACTAATAGCCCGCAATGCGTCAGATAAAAATAATTATAACATAGAAAAACGATTAAACATCAATGAATAATATAGATAGGATAAAAGAAGTTTTTAATCAATCCATTAAAATAAAAAAAGCAATACTTGCAGATGAAATATTCATTGAAAGGATAGCCAATGTTTCTGATATAATAATAGATGCCTACCGCAACGGAAACAAAGTATTATTCGCCGGCAACGGTGGTTCAGCTGCTGATGCTCAACATCTTGCCGCAGAACTCACAGGAAAATTCTATCTTAATCGTGAACCGCTATCTGCAGAAGCGTTGCATACTAACTCTTCTTTTGTTACAGCTGTTGCCAACGACTTCGGATATGATGAAATATATCTAAGAGGCATCAAGGCTCAAGCTAAAAAAGGCGATGTGTTCATCGCAATTTCCACTTCCGGAAATTCGGTGAATTTAATAAAAGCAATGGAATATTGTAATGACAACGACATCATAACAGTTGGATTTACAGGAGCTTCCGGCGGTAAAATGAAAAATTACAGCGACTATTTATTAAACGTGCCATCAACAGACACGCCACGTATTCAAGAAATACATATCGTCATAGGACATATAATATGTGAGTTGGTGGAACACGCACTCTTTGCCCATGATTGTAGATAGTGCTGTCATATTAGCAGGAGGCTTCGGCACCCGTTTGCAATCTGTCGTCAACGACTTGCCAAAACCAATGGCTACTGTCGCAAATCGACCTTTCTTAGAATATGTACTTGATAATCTGCTGATATTCAACATCAAAAAAGTCGTACTCTCTGTAGGCTATCTCGCCGAAGCTATCATCTCTCACTTCGGAAATTCCTATAAAGGAATGGATATTTCATATTCTGTCGAAGATACACCGCTCGGAACCGGCGGCGCAATAAAATATTCTCTGCAAAAAATTAGCTCCAACTATTGCTTCGTCTTAAATGGAGACTCTTTTTTCGACATCGACTTTAACCGCCTCGAAAAAACTTTCTTCGACAACAACGCCGACATCATCTTAAGTCTACGACAAATAGAAAATGCCGATAGATACGGCTGTGTCGAAATAGACAATAACAATATCATAACTTCATTTGTAGAAAAAGGAGCTAAAAGCGGCGCAGGACTTATAAACGGCGGCATCTATCTGCTGAAAAAATCTATCTTGGAAAACTTTCCGGAAAAATTTTCCTTTGAAAAAGATTTCCTCGAAAAAACTAATAAAAAAATATACACCGAAATATTTACAGGAAATTTTATAGACATCGGCGTGCCAAAAGACTATTTGTCAATAGCTTCTGCCGGCTTGAAAACTCATCATTATCCATATAATTCATTGTTTTTAGACAGAGATGGTGTCATCAATGTGAGAATTATCGGAGGATATGTAACTAAAACTTCTGAATTTGAATTTATTGACAAAGCGAAAGAAGCGATAGGAATACTATCTTGCTATTTTAAACATATTTTTGTCGTTACAAACCAACAGGGAATCGGCAAAGGACTTATGACGGCAACAGATGCGGACGATATTCATAACTATATGATTAGCAGTATAAAAAAGAACGGCGGAAAAATCGACAAAGTTTACATTTGTCCGGCACTCGCCGCCGAAAATCATATTGACAGAAAACCAAACCCCGGAATGGCTGTTAAAGCAGCAAAAGACTTTCCTGATGTTGATTTTAATAACAGTTTTATGGCAGGAGACTCCCAAAGCGACATAGATTTTGGCAAAAATGCAGGCATGAAGACAATTTCTATAGGCTCGGAGATGCTTGGTGCCAACCATAATTTCAGCAGTTTGCATGATTTTTCACAATTTATCATTAACAACAGTCTATGACACCGACACTGATTTTTATATGTTTTGCAGCATTCACAGTTTTGCTGTTCATCATTTCTTTTATCACTTCGAGAAAAGCAAAAAATGAGTCCTACTTCATCGGGGAAAGAAAATCATCGTGGCCCATTGTAGCATACGGAATGATAGGAGCTTCACTGTCGGGAGTAACTTTCATCTCCATTCCGGGCGATGTGTACAACTCGAGTTTTTCATATATGATGGTTGTCTTTGGCTATATTCTCGGCTATGCCGCAATTGCAACTATCTTATTACCTGTATATTATAAACTCAAGCTCACAACAATATATACTTATTTAAAACAACGTTTCGGCAACGTATCTTATAGAACCGGAGCTTCGTTCTTCATCATATCAAAATTGATGGGCGCAGCAGGAAGGTTATTCCTTGTTGTATTTGTATTACAAAAATTTATCTTTGATGCGTGGAATATTCCATTTTGGATTACTGCTACCCTATTTGTCTTGTTGATAATGCTTTACACATTCAAAGGCGGCATTAAAACTATAATCTGGACAGACACACTCCAGACAACTTTTATGATAGTGTCTCTGATAGTGTGTTTTATAAGTATCATGAAATCAATGGATTACACCTTACCTGAAATGTTTCACAATGTCTTTGAAAGCAAATATTCAAAGATGATATTTACCGATTGGCATAGTAGGCTGCATTATTTAAAACAGTTTTTCGGAGGAGCCTTTATAGCTGTCACTATGACCGGTTTAGACCAAGATATGATGCAAAAAAATCTCAGTTGCAGAAATCTGAAAAGTGCACAAAAGAATGTAATGCTCATGAGTTCCAGCTTGATACCTGTAAACTTCCTTTTTTTGATTTTAGGCTGCGCACTGTATATTTATGCTGATGCACACGGAATTACAGTACAACCCGGACAAACTGACCAGCTGTTTCCATCTATTATGCTGAACTATTTCGGAGGCTTTGCCGGCATTGTCTTTTTAATAGGCTTGATATCAGCCGCTTATTCAAGCGGTGACGGCGCTTTGACAGCACTAACAACAAGTTTTTGCATAGATTTTCTCGACTTTGAAGGCAAAAGAAAAAATTTAAGCGAAAACGAGAAAAAGAAAATAAGGATGATGGTACACTGTACTTTCGCTTTCATAATGATAATATTGATATTGTTTTTTGAAAAGCTTAATAACGCCTCCATCATAACCACAATTTTTATGATTGCCGGCTACACTTACGGACCTTTATTAGGTTTATTTGCTTTAGGATTATTCTCAAAAGTGCAATTAAAAGACAAGTATGTTCCTATCGTAGCTATAGTTGCGCCAATACTATGTTATTTTCTTAACCGGCTGTTTCCGTTTGGCTTTGCGCTAATCATCGTCAATGGAGCGTTGACAACGATAGGGCTGTTGCTGATAAAGAAATAATAGTTATTATTGGACACGGATATTGGACACGGATATTGGACACGGATTGGTGCGGATTTAACGGATAGGCACGGATTGTAAATTTTTATTAATTGGTATCATTATTTTCTAAATGTTTTCGCTAATATTACGCAACATTCCCCTCCTTGGAGGAGTGTCTACATGGCGGGGCGGTAGCATTTGACACATACGAACATGCAACATATTCAATATCAAGGGGGGGGGCAGAAACAATATCCTTTTTCCTCTGCATTCTGAACTCAATAAACATTAAACAAATGATAGTTACTATTAATCTATGACAACCTATCTCCTAAATGCCTAAACGAATAGTGATTTACTCATCATCTCTGACAACTTTTCAATTAAAAGTTCCACGCTACTCTAAAGCCATAATCATGGTTCCGGCAGCGTTGGTCGCCGAAATAGCGGCTTGACACGCGATTGTTCCATGGATAAGCCTTCCAACTGCCGCCGCGTGCAACTTTTAAACTTTGAGACCGCCTATCTACGGCAGTATTATAGATAGTATAATTATCGAAGCACCATTCGTAAACGTTACCACTCATATCATAAATACCAAGTTCATTAGGCTGATTTTGTCCGACAGGGTGAGTTGTGGTGACACTGTTTTTAGTATACCAAGCCACATTATCTACATAGTTGCTACCGCTATATTTTGTAGCCTTCATATTACGTCCGCCGCGTGCTGCATACTCCCATTCAGCTTCTGTAGGCAGACGAAACGACTTACCGGTAAGCTCTTTCAACTTGTTAAAAAAAGATTGGATGTCGTCCCAACTGACATTTTCGACCGGACAATCGTCACAGCCGTTGAAATGACTTGGGTTTTCGCCCATCACCATACGCCACTGCCTTTGAGTTACCTCATATTTACCTATGTAAAACGGAGCTATCATCATTCTTTTTGCCGGACGCTCATCATTATCACAATCTTTTCCCTGCTCATACGTACACCCCATAGTAAAACTGCCGCCTTCTACAAATACGACTTCAAAACCTAAATCGGAAAAATTAATATTACTCATAGCTGTCGTGCTTCCGGCTGTCGCCTCCAAATCAAAAAAATAATCTGTTTTACTATACTCCGACACCTTAATCTGCATTTTTTTACAACAGCTTTCCTGACCAACTTTAATCAGATGATTTCCAAAACTCACCCAGCAAGAAAAAGGCGTATCACCCAAATAAAAACCATCAACGCTTACGGAAACACCGGACGGAGTACTGCCTATATTAATAATTCGTCCGTTTTCAGTATTATCTTGTCCTACAACAGAAGCAAAAACATTACAGGTATGTAAGCATATTGCAAAAAACAGAAAAAAAGACTTATAATATTTCATTCGTTTTTCTTATTTTTAAGTTCGCAAAGATAACATTAATTTTTGCAAAATTCTGAATTATCGATAACAATTTAAAAATGGATTTTTTCAATGCAAATTCAAAAAAGAGTTGAGAATAAAATATATAGTTTTAAAAACTTAATGTATCTTTGCAGTTAATTTGTTAAACTTTAATTTTTAAAATCTTGAAAAAAATATTATTAGTAATGATTACAGTATTAAGCATGGCTGCTTGTAATAGCAAGCCCCAAGGAGATGTTATCATCCACACTGAATTTGGAGATATGGTTATTGTTTTATATGACGAAACCCCTCAACACAAAGCGAACTTTTTAAAATTAGTAAAAGAAGGATATTATGATGACCTTATTTTTCATAGAGTTATCAGCAATTTCATGATTCAGGGTGGAGATCCGGAGTCAAGAAATGCTTCTCCTGATGCTCAATTAGGTAGCGGTGGACCGGATTACACTGTCGAAGCCGAGTTCGTTCCAAAATATATTCACAAAAAAGGTGCGCTTGCAGCTGCAAGACAGGGTGACAACGTGAACCCGCAAAAACGCTCTTCCGGCTCTCAATTCTATATCGTACAGGGACAACCATACACAGAAGAACAACTTAACGGCGCAAAATATCAAGCTAAACTGAATGAAGTCTTCATGGACTTTATCTATAAACCTGAAAATGCAAATTATCTAAATCGCTTAGCAGAAGCTCAACGCATTCAAGACCAGAATGCCTACATGAAAGTTATAGAGGAAATCGAGCCTACACTCCAAGCAATAGTAGACGCTGATGACAGCTGGAAATACACTGACGAACAAGTGGAAATTTATTCTACTATCGGCGGAACACCTCACCTTGACGGACAATACACCGTTTTTGGTGAAGTTATTGAAGGCTTAGATGTTATTGATAAAATCGCCGCAGTTAAAACCCGTCCGGGTGACCGCCCCGAGAAAGATGTAAAAATGCGGATTGAAATAATTAAATAATTATGAAAGAAAAAATAGAAAAACTTAAATCAGAAATAGAAAATTATCTTGAAAATAATGACTCCAAGTCAAAAGCAGAAGAATTTAAGCAACGTTTTCTAAGTAAAAAGGGCGAAATCCAAGCTCTTTTTAATGATTTTAAGACCGTTTCTCCCGAAGAGAAAAAAGAAATAGGACAGCGACTTAACATGCTGAAGCTGGCAGCAATGGAAAAGATGAAATCTTTAGAGCTGTTGAACACCAATGTCAAAGCTGATGATACCATCAATGATATGACAAGAAATGTGGACACTTGTAATCATGGTTCAAAGCACCCTTTATCTTTAGTTCGTAGCGAAATAATAGACATTTTCTCACGAATAGGGTTCTCTACTGCCGAAGGTCCTGAAATTGAAGACGATTGGCATTTATTCACGGCATTAAACTTTCCACCGGAACACCCTGCCAGAGACATGCAAGACACTTTCTTCATTGACAAAGACATAGCTTTGCGCACCCATACCTCATCGGTACAGATAAGATATATGGAAGAAAATCCTCTGCCGATAAGAAAAATATTTCCGGGAAGAGTCTTTAGAAATGAAGCCATATCAGCCCGCGCTCACTGTATATTTCATCAAGTTGAAGGTCTTTATATCGATAAACACGTGTCTTTCAAAGACTTGAAACAAGTGTTGATGTACTTCGCCGAGGAAATGTTCGGTCATGACACCAAAATCCGCCTGCGCCCATCTTACTTCCCTTTTACCGAACCATCTGCAGAAATGGACATCTCCTGCAATATCTGCGGCGGTAAAGGCTGTAACATCTGTAAAGGTAGCGGCTGGGTCGAAATACTCGGCTGCGGAATGGTTGACCCTAACGTACTGAAAAACTGCAATATAGACCCAAACGTATACTCCGGTTACGCCTTCGGAATGGGTGTTGAACGTATTACTATGCTTAAGTACAATATCAATGACATCAGATTGTTCTTCGATGATGACAGTCGCTTCCTAAAACAATTTGAAAACGCTTAACATTTTGATAATGAGAAAAATATGTGCCGCATTATTGGTCATTTGTACTCTGTTGTCATGTACAAAGAAAAAC
>JALNXP010000125.1 GCA_023230285.1 Bacteroidales bacterium
TGCCGAATATTTTGCAGTGGATAAAAACGAAAAAGTGTTGGTGCTTCTGTCCGATATGACTTCCTATTCTGATGCATTGGCGATTGTTTCAAATCGTATGGATCAAATTCCCTCGAAAGATTCGATGCCGGGTTCGTTATATTCCGATTTAGCGAAAATTTACGAGAAAGCGGCTCAATTCCCCGACGGAGGTTCCATTACTATTATTGCAGTAACAACGCTTTCAGGCGGAGATATTACGCATGCAGTTCCCGATAATACGGGTTATATTACCGAAGGGCAGTTATTCTTGCGTCATGACACCACCATCGGTAAAGTAATTGTTGACCCGTTCCGTTCGCTTTCGCGCTTGAAACAGCTGGTTCAAGGCAAGAAAACACGCGAAGATCACCCACAAGTGATGAACGCAGCTGTTCGTTTGTATGCCGACGCTGCCAATGCGCGAACAAAACTCGAAAACGGTTTCGACCTTACCGATTACGACCAACGTGCATTAGATTTTGCAAAAGATTATTCGGAATATCTTCTTGCTATTGACGTAAACTTAGATACCGTTGAAATGCTTGACACGACATGGGGACTATTCTCTAAGCATTTCAGACCGCAAGAGGTTAATATGAGAATGGAGTTAGTAGAACGATATTGGAAAAAGTAAGATGATTTTGATAACAACAGTAAATCAATTTACTGACAAGATATATGGCGATAAAATTTCAATATAATAAAACTTCACGTCAACAGTTGGAAAAACAACTGGGGATACGTGAGCGCGCGCTTCCTACGCTGCAAAGCAAAGAAACGGCGTTGCGTGTTGAAGTTAAAAAAGCGCGAAACGAAATAGAGGTGTTGGACAAAGAGTTGGAGAAGCAAATACAATCATACGACAAAATGATGGGAATGTGGGTAGAATTCGACCCCACGTTGCTTAGCATAAAAGATGTGCAACTTTCGAAAAAGAAAATCGCCGGAGTGGTAATCCCAATGCTCGATAGGGTTGATTTTGAATTAAAACCCTTTAGCCTGTTCAACCAACCCAAATGGTATTTGGATGGCGTAAAAACCCTCGAAACTCTTGCCGAAGCAGGAATAAGAAGAGATTTCCACGCTCTCAAAGTAGAACGACTCAATTATGCCAGAAAAAAAACTACTCAAAAAGTTAATCTTTTTGAAAAAGTGCAAATACCTGGCTATAAAGATGCTATATTAAAAATTAAGCGATATTTAGAAGATGAGGAGAACCTCTCTAAAGCTTCGCAAAAAATTATGCGTGCCAGATTAGAGAAAAAAAGAGAAAAAACTGAGGAGGAGAGTGTATGTTAGCAAAAATGAAAAAGTTCACTTTTCTTGCCTATCACAAAGATTATGAGGTGTTTCTTCAAGATTTGCGTGAGCTGGGACTAATTCACGTTGACGGAGCCGATAGAGCGATTGAAGACGATGAATTAAATCAATATTTCTTGACATTGAAGCAGTTACGTGAATCAAAAAAGATACTTCAAAGACAATTAGATAAAAAAGAGGAGATAACATACAATAAAGCCGACTTGGAATTGGGAAAAACCATTCCCGAAAAAATAGACACCATCCAAACTCAAATATCAACTTACAACCAAAAACTGCAAGTAAGCATTAAAGAGCGTGACACTCTAAAGCCTTGGGGTGATTTTGAGCCTGAAAGTATCGATCGTTTGAAACAAGCAGGATATAATATTACTTTCTTTATTGTTTCCGACAATCAGTACGATCCTGAATGGGAAGCATTGTATAATGCTATAGTAATTAATAGGGAAACTTCAAGAACCTACTTTATAACGGTTACAAAAGAGAGCAATATTGCCGATAAAATAAATTTAGAGGCAATAAAAATGCCTGATGTTTCGCTAACTAAGCTAAATCTACTAATCCAAGAACTTCGAGAAAAAGTTGAAGAGCAAGGGGCAAAGCTAAAGGAGTTAGCGAAAGATATTCTTTCGTTAGATGCAGCAACTACTGATTTTGAACAAAAAATAAAATACACCAAAGTTAAACGTACGACCACATCGTTGGCCGACGATAAACTTATGATGCTGCAGGGCTGGGCGCCAGAAGATAACGAAAAAGAGATAACCAACTATTTGGAATCAAAAGCGGTTTACTATCAAGTTTCCAAGCCGCTCCCCGAAGACGATGTGCCTATTAAGTTCAAAAACAATAAGTTCGCACGACTTTTCGAGCCGATTGCCGAATTATATATGTTGCCTAAATACAACGAAATAGATTTAACACCCTATTTCGCACCGTTTTTTATGTTTTTCTTCGGATTATCATTGGGCGATATAGGGTATGGATGTTTTCTTCTGGTAGCAGCAAGTTTGGCTAAGATTTTCATGAAAGGTAAGTTAAGTATGTCTATGAAAGGCATTTTGTCTTTGGTGCAAGTCTTAGGCGCTTCTTCCATGATAGCGGGTATGCTTACCGGAGGATTTTTCGGTTTTTCCATCTATGAACTCAAATGGCCTATCGCGCAAGCTTTGAAAGATAAAGTCTTTTTCGACAATAATAAGATGTTTACTCTCTCGCTCGTATTGGGGGTAATCCAAATTCTCTTTGGTATGGTTATGAAGGTTGCAAATCGTATAAAGCAACAAGGATTTGTGTACGCACTTTCCACCATCGGGTGGCTTGTATTTTTAATAAGCTGCATTGTTGCTGCGTTACTTCCCAATGTCATGCCTTTGTTTGGAACAGTACATCTTATAATTATAGTTCCTGCCCTAATTCTCATTTACTTCTTGAATACTCCGGGTAAAAATCCTCTCTTGAATTTAGGACTTGGATTGTGGGATACTTATAATATGGCTACCGGATTGTTAGGCGATGTACTATCTTATGTGCGCTTGTTTGCACTTGGACTTTCCGGTGGAATTCTCGCGAGCGTATTTAACAGCCTTGCGGCTGGTATGAGTCCTGACAATGCAATAGTAAAGCCCATTGTCTTTTTGCTGATATTCCTTATAGGACATGCCATCAATATATTTATGACCGTATTGGGAGCAATTGTGCATCCGGTTCGTCTTACCTTTGTGGAGTTTTATAAAAACGCAGAGTTTGAAGGAGGAGGAAAAAAATATAATCCATTCAATAATTAAAAAACAAAAATCAATAACACTATAATTTTAAGAACAATTTATGGAAACTAGTTTATTTATTGCCTATACTGGCATTGCGATTATGTTAGCACTTACAGGAATTGGAAGTGCTTATGGAGTTACGATTGTAGGAAATGCGGCTATCGGAGCAGCTAAGAAAGTTGACGGAAAATTTGGTAACTTTTTGGTTCTAACCGCTCTTCCCGGAACTCAAGGATTGTACGGTTTTGCAGGATACTTTATGTTTCAAAGTATTTTTAACGTGTTAACACCCGAAGTTACTCTCTTTCAAGCAATGGCTATTCTCGCAGCTGGACTTGCATTAGGATTTATCGGTTTGTTCTCGTCTATTCGTCAAGGACAAGTGTGTGCTAATGGAGTTGTTTCAATCGGACAAGGACACGACGCGTTCGGTAATACTCTAATTTTGGCGGTATTTCCCGAGCTTTATGCTATTGTAGCGCTTGCAGCTACTTTCCTAATCGGAAGCGCCATTATTTAATTGACACAACTTATTTTATAATAAAAGGCTGCTCCTTTCTAAATAAGAGTGGCCTTTTATGTTTTTGTTAGTGAAAAGTGCTTTAAAACACAGATGATACCGACTGAATTGTACGTTCTGCAGGTTAAAAAAAAGGCAGATTTTTTTGGTGAAGGTATTTTGTTGAAAAGGTAGCTAATACCTGAATATACGGGTTTTAAAGCTATTGCCAAAATAAATATGAGATTCTACCATAAAATTATGAAAGAAAATTTTTAGGGAGTCTCAATGTAGAAAACAGGAGAGTGTGATCACCAAGATTTTTTTGTTTTCTTTTACGCTATTGTTCAAAAACAGGTATGGCAAGTTATTTTTATGCCTGCAGCAGGTCGAGAAAAAAATGAATCTCATCACAATAAATCCTGTTTTAATCACCAAACCCTACTTATTTATTTGTAATTCACTACTATAAGCATGAGGCTTTCGCCTTCATTTACAAAGAATAATTTCAAATTATTAATCGTTTTTAGTTTCGTATCTCTAAATATGTATTTTTACAACCACAATTTCTATTAATCAAAATAAAAAAAACGTTTATGAAAAGTATAAAAGGAACTCAAACAGAAAAAAATCTGTTGAAATCATTTGCCGGAGAGTCTCAAGCAAGAATGCGTTACACCTATTTTGCAAAAGAGGCTGATAAAGAAGGTTATAAACAAATTGCAGCTATTTTCATGGAAACCGCCGAGCAAGAAAAAGAACACGCAAAACGCATGTTTAAATATTTAGAAGGCGGAATGCTCGAAATTACTTCAACTTATCCGGCAGGAGTTATCGGAACTACAGCCGAAAACTTAGAAGCAGCTGCTGCAGGAGAAAACGAAGAGTGGACAAAACTATATCCTCACTTTGCCGATGTTGCCGAAGAAGAAGGATTTAAAGAGATCGCCACAATGTACAGAATGATAGCGAAAGCCGAAGCAATTCACGAAGAACGCTACTTGAAACTGTTGCAACGGGTGAAAGATGAAACCGTATTCTCACGAGACGAAGAGATTGAGTGGCAATGTCGCAATTGCGGATATGTTCATAAAGGCAAAAAAGCACTGAAAACATGTCCCGCTTGCTTACATTCGCAAGCCTATTTCGAGCCTAAATGCGACAAATACTATTAGTTAAATGGTAATTGGCGAAAATCAAAAGCAGTTAACTAATTGAATATCTAAACATTGTAGAGATGGAGCATGCTCCGTCTCTTTCGTTTTCAGAAACTTTTAACTATCATCACACATTCACTTTCTCCCCCCCACCCCAAATTCAATTGTTAACTGCTATTTGCTAATTGCTCATTGCTAATTGCCAATTGCTAATTGCTCATTGCTAATTGTATTATCTTGTGCTTAAAGCGATACACACTTGTTGCATTTTGCGTGTTGCAAATTAAAACAAACAAAATGACCAAAAAACTCAACTCTAAAAACAGTCTGCTCGGCAAATCTGCATCTATTATCTCTGTGATACTAAAGGGATTTGGACAAATCATGCTTCAGGAAAATAGCATTACGGGTTTGCTGTTTCTGATTGGGATTTTCTACGGTTCACTTGCTATGGGTTTTGCCGCACTTTTAGCTACCGTATGCGGAACAGCTACCGCCTATCTGCTAAAATACGACAGAACGGAAATCAAAAAAGGACTCTACGGGTTTAGCGCCGCATTGGTCGGAGATGCAGTACTGCTTTTTCTAAAACCTCTGTTTTGGGCTTGGATCATTGTCGGTGTTGGTTCGGTGTTGGCAGCTATGTTGCAGCACTTTTTTATAAAACGTAAAATCCCTGCGTTCACCTTCCCGTTTGTTTTAATTACTTGGTTGATACTCTTTATCTGCAACAATTTTTACAGCGATTTATTGGCAATACCTGTGCCTACTATCGCCCATTTGAGCGACTCTCTATCAGACGGTTTCAAGAGCTTCGGACAGGTAATATTTCAAAACAAATTAGTGTCGGGACTGCTATTTTTTGTAGCCGTATTTATCAGCTCGCCCATTGCGGCACTCTACGGACTTGCAGGAGCAATTGTTTCCGACATTATTGCTTTCGAGTTTTCCGCACCAATTGATAATATCAACCTTGGGCTTTATGGTTTTAACGCCGTTTTGTGTGCGATAGTTTTTGCTGGAAATCAAGTTAAAGACGGCATTTGGGCTTTTTTATCGGTTGTACTTTCCCTTGGCATTAGTCTATTAATGATAAAGTTCGGTCTTACGCAACTTACATTTCCGTTTGTTTTTGCAACTTGGATTACCCTATTTCTAAAAAACAGACTACAAAAACCAAAAAACGCTGTGATATTCAAAGATAGAACAAAGCCAACCAATTCACAGTAAATTAGTTGGCTCTGTTTTGTTAACTTCTAAATATCTCTAATTAGTCGTTTTTCGTCTATTATACTTTGCAATTTACTATTTCGGGAAACCTACGGTTTGCGCTAATAAAACCTCATGAGATTTAGGCAATTGTAGTAAGCTATGAAGTTCTTCCTTATTGAAAGCGCCTCTCGCAACAGTTGCCAATCCCTCTGAGGCGCAATAGAGATAAATGTTTTGCGAAATATACCCACAGTTTGTGTAGGAGTATTGTGAACTTGCCGCTTTTTCCGAATCGCTAACAATCAAAATATTAAGCGGTGCATCGGCTACATAATCTTGTATTCCAGCGCTTTTTCGATGATCGCCATCTTTTACTAATGTGAGCTTATGCTCCTTTGCATTGTAAAAATAGATTCCCTTTTTTAAAATTACATAAAGCTCTAACTCCTGACAATTTCTAGCTGTGGGAGCCGTTCGCTTGTCTTCTCTATTAAAGCCGTTGGCAGCCCATAATAAATCAGATAATTGTTGGTCGGAGAGATCTTTCTCCGAAAACGAGCGAGCTGATTTTCGTTCATTTAATGATTTCATCAAAGGTTGTCCGCCACTCCTATCAGGAGCTGGTAATTTAATTTCCTGTGCATTCATACTATATCCTAAACAGATTAAAAAAATAAATAAAATTTTTGTTTTCATAAGTTCATTAATTTAATGGTTTAATATCATAAATAATTCACATACCTCATAATCACCCACTTGTGTCTTAGGTTCAGACTTCCATGTTTGTTTCATATTTGCAAAAATAAGTTGTCATTATCTAAATAACGTGGACTCAATATAATAATTTTATTTGAAAAACAAAAACAGCGCTAAAAACAATGTTCTTATGGCGCTGAACAATAACTGATTATCCTGTTAATCTAAAAAAAACAGAAATTATCCCCCACAGTCTAAACCGAGAGCTAAACTGCGTGGTAGCGTTTTTTTTCAATGTTGCTATTTGGTGTTTCTTTGATGTATTTTTTACTTGCCTTCAATATTGCAATTTCAAAAACCATCTCTTATATTTTCCAGTTTATCTAATTGTTCTTTTAATTGCTGTTTCGTTTGCGTCTCTTTTTCTGAATTATAAGCGGCTCTCAAGTCCGGCAGATAATGTATGTAATGTGTATCGGCGATATACTTAGCAGCACGAACACGAACAGAAGCGTCAG
>JALNXP010000127.1 GCA_023230285.1 Bacteroidales bacterium
TAAAAAAATATCTTGCCAAATTCGTAAAAATGGGATTGCTGCAAGCCGTAGGCAACAATAAAGGACGGAAATACAAAATAATGGAAAATGAAGACAATGAGTAAACAAAAAAACGTATATCAGGATTGATAGCGTATGAACAATCAAATTAAAAGAAATGAAATCAGAAGAAATAAAGGAGTTATTTGTCCAATTTGAAGCAGCAGCGGCAGAATTAGAAGGGATAGAGTGTTGGAGTGCCAGAGAATTGCAATTTTTATTGGGTTATAGTAAATGGGAAAACTTTGAAAAGGTCATCCAAAAAGCAAAAGATGCCTGCAAAAATGCCGGCGAAGAGGTCCTTTATCATTTTCCTGACATCAGGAAAACGATACCAATGCCAAAAGGTGCTGAAAAAGAAATAGATGACATTCTGCTTACTCGCTATGCCTGTTATTTGATTGCTCAAAATGGAGATAGCAGAAAACCGGAAATAGCATTTGCTCAAAATTATTTTGCTGTACAAACACGTAGAGCAGAATTGGTTGAACAACGTTTATTAGAATATGAACGTGTAAAAGCCCGTGAAAAACTTAGCCAAACAGAAAAGCAACTTTCCGGAATACTATACGAAAGAGGTGTTGACAATCAAGGATTTGCTATTATTAGAAGCAAAGGCGATCAAGCATTGTTTCGATTAAACACGCAAATGCTGAAACGGAAAATGGGAGTGCCGGACAGCAGACCTGTTGCCGATTTTTTGCCTATTATCAGTATCAAAGCTAAAGATTTAGCGGCAGAGATGACGGGTCTGAATGTACAGAACAAAGACCTAAAAGGACAAAATGCGATTGAAAAAGAACATATCGACAATAATACTGCTGTACGCGATATGCTTACGAAACGGGGTATTGTTCCTGAAAATCTGCCACCTGCCGAAGATGTGAAGAAACTACAGCGAAAGTTGGATGGTGATGAAAAAAAGATTCTAAAAGAAACGAGAAAAAAGAAATAAAACAGAATCGGATTTGTGGAATATAAATAAAAAAAGTGGCAGCAACAAAATAATATAGACAGTGAATACTAACAACTTAACACCAAAATTGCGCTTTCCTGAATTTAAAGATTGTGGGGAATGGGAAGAAAAGAAATTGGAAGAAATTATTGGTATTGTTATTGCACCTAAAAAATTATCTCAATCTATGTTTAATAAAACGGGTAAATATCCAATAATTGACCAATCCCAAAATAAAATATGTGGGTGGACAGATGATGATAATTCCATTATTAATGAAAAATTTCCATTAATTATCTTTGGTGATCATACTTGCATTTTAAAAATAGTTAATAGACCATTTGCACAAGGTTCAGATGGTATAAAAATATTGAAAGTAAAAAAGAATGAAAATATTAATCCAAAATTTTTATTTCAATATTTACAATTTAACCATATTCCACAAATTGGGTATCAAAGGCACTTCTCTATTCTTAAAGAAATAGAAGTATATTTTCCAAATGAAAAAGGACAAATCGAGCAGCAAAAAATTGCCGACTGCCTCACTTCCATAGATGAAGTAATTGCAGCTCACACCCGGAAATTGGAGCTGCTCAAAGCACAAAAAAAAGGACTGATGCAAAAACTTTTCCCCGCCAAAGGGAAGAGCCTGCCCGAGTTGCGCTTTCCGGAATTTAAAGATTGTGGGGAGTGGGAAACGAAAAAAATGGAAGAATTTTTTCTAATACGCAATGGTTATACTCCGTCAAAAACAAATAAGGATTATTGGACAGATGGCACAATACCTTGGTTTAGAATGGAAGATATAAGAGAGAATGGAGGAATTCTATCAGATTCTATTCAACATATTACTGAAAAAGCAATAAAAGGAGGGAGACTGTTTCCTGCTTATTCAATAATTGTTGCAACGACGGCGACAATAGGTGTACACGCATTGCTGATTGTTGATTCGCTTGCGAATCAACGATTTACGTTTTTGACAAAACGTAAATCGTTTGATAAGAAAATAAATATGATTTACTTCTATTATTATATGTTTCTTGTCGACGAATGGTGCAAAAAGAACTGTAATACGGGGGGACTTGCTGCTGTTGATATGATAGGATTTAAAAAGCAATTAATTCCTATGCCTTTATTCTCCGAGCAGCAAAAAATAGCCGACTGCCTAACTTCATTAGATGATTTAATAACCGCCACAGGCGAAAAACTTGAAGCATTGCAAATCCACAAAAAAGGTTTGATGCAGCAGTTGTTTCCCAAAATGTAACAACAGATGGAAAAAGAAGAAAAATATACCTTGTCCGAATTTGACGAATATATTCGTCAGGGTGAACCGGAAAGCAGCCAAAAAGCCCGGAATTGGCAGACGGCTATCGGCTTGCAGGCTGTTGACGGACTAAAACCATCGAAATATTTGATAGAAACGGCTCGCCTACATATTGAGGGTGAAATAGATATTGACACGGCAAAGGAATTGTTGCACAGTTATTATGAAAGTAAAACAAGGCGAACAGCCCAAGATAACGAAACCGAAGAAGCCGACAAAGTGTCTGCCAACATTACCCAACTTCTCGGCACCAGCACGCTGTCGTTTAATACCAACGGCTATATTTCCGTACACCGCCATATCTTTGACGGAGTTTTCAAATTTGCAGGACAAATTCGCGATTATAACATTACAAAAAAAGAATGGGTTTTATGTGGCGACACCGTCAGTTACCTGAATCACACAGACCTACGTTCCGCACTCGACTATGATATTGAACAAGAAAAATTGTTCGATTATTCCGGTTTGCAAATGCCTGAAGTTGTACAACATATTGCCCGTTTTGTGTCAGGATTATGGCAAATTCACCCTTTTGGCGAAGGCAATACCCGCACAACGGCTGTTTTTACCATTCAATATTTACGCTCTATCGGTTTTAATATCAACAACGATTTATTTGAACAACATTCGTGGTATTTTCGCAACGCATTGGTAAGAGCCAACTATAAAAATGCCAAAAAAGGCATTATGTACAATTTTTCGTTTATTGAATTGTTTTTGCGAAATTTACTTATGAACGAAAATAATGAGCTAAAAAACAGATATATGCTTATTAATACAAAGCAAGTTCAGGATGAGCACAGGACAAGTACAGAACAAGTTCGGGATAAGTTATCTGCTGAAAGTATTGAAATTTTGCGATTAATCAATGTTCTTGGAACGGAAAGATTGTCGGTAAAGCAAATGATGGAAGCACTGTCGTTGAAGGGAAGAGATAATTTTCTTAAACTTTATCTCTCTCCTGCAATAAAAGACGGATGTGTAAACTCCGTTTATCCTGATCGTCCCAACCATCCACGGCAGCAATATTTTCTTACCGTAAAAGGAGTTGCCATTTATAACGAAAACAGAAATACCAATATATGACAGCAATAGAACAACAATTGGGTAAAACCCTTTGGAATATAGCCGACAGCCTGCGCGGGGCAATGATGGCAGACGATTTTCGCGATTATATGCTTTCGTTCCTGTTTCTTCGCTATCTGTCGGACAACTACGAATCGGCAGTAAAAAAGGAATTAGGCAGCGATTATCCCGAAACGCCAAAAGATGCAATGTTGGAACTCAAAGTAAACACGCCGTTGAAAATATGGTATAACGAAAATTCTGACGATGTGGAAGCCTTTGAAAAACAGATGCGCCGCAAAGTTCATTATGTTATTGAGCCAAAGTATTTGTGGAGCAACATAGTAGAATTGGCACGCACCCAGAATGATGAATTGCTGCACACCTTGGAAAAAGGTTTCAAATATATTGAGGAAGAGTCGTTTGAAAGTTCTTTCAAAGGTTTGTTTTCCGAAATTAATCTCAATTCCGAAAAACTTGGCAAAACATACAATGAACGTAATGATTTGCTTTGTAAGGTGGTTACAAAAATAGCCGAAGGCATTGCCAAATTTTCCACTGATGCCGACACGTTGGGCGATGCCTACGAATATCTGATTGGACAGTTTGCTGCCGGTTCGGGGCAAAAAGCCGGTGAATTTTACACGCCGCAAAAAATTTCAACAATTCTTTCTAAAATCGTTTCGTTAGACAGCCAGGAACCTAAGACTGGCAAGAAGAAAAGAATAGACAAAGTACTCGACTTTGCTTGCGGTTCGGGTTCGCTGCTGCTCAATGTCCGAAAGGAAATGGGACCTCACGGAATAGGCAAAATATACGGTCAGGAGAAAAACATTACCACCTACAACCTTGCCCGTATGAATATGCTGCTGCACGGCTTGAAAGATACCGAGTTTGAAATTCACCACGGTGATTCGCTGAAAAACGACTGGAGTATTTTAAACGAAATGAATCCCGCAAAAAAAATAGAATTTGAGGCAATTGTTGCAAATCCGCCGTTCAGCTACCGTTGGGAGCCTACGGAAGAATTGGAAAAAGATTTTCGTTTCTGCAATTACGGACTTGCGCCGAAATCAGCTGCCGATTTTGCTTTTCTGTTGCACGGATTCCACTTTTTAAGCGACAACGGAACAATGGCTATTATTCTGCCTCACGGCGTTTTGTTCAGAGGCGGAAAAGAGTTGCAAATCCGTACAAAACTATTGAAAGACGGAAATATCGATACCGTGATAGGCTTGCCCTCAAATTTGTTCTATTCTACCGGCATTCCTGTCTGCATTCTTGTTTTAAAAAAATGCAAGAAAGAAGATGACGTTCTTTTTATCAACGCAAGCGAATATTTTGAGAGAGGCAAAAGGCAAAACAGCCTGACGGACGACCATATCAATAAAATTGTTGAAACCTATCAATTCAGAAACGAAGAAGCGAGATATTCACGTCGTGTGCCGATGAATGAAATTGAAAATAATGATTTTAATCTCAATATTTCGCGTTATGTCAGTACAGCAAAAGAGGAAGAACAGATAGATTTGCAAGCTGTGCACAGTCAGTTGTCAAACATTGAGAAAAGAATCGTTGAAGCAACCGATAAACATAATGAATTTCTGAAGGAATTAGGTCTTGAAAGGATATAAATTCAAAAACTTTTCTTGTCTCACCCATTCCAACCCCTGTAACCCGATATGAGCAGTATCAATAATTTTGAAACCGGTTCCATTTCGAAGGTCGTTCTGAAAAACGCCATTCCTGCCATCATCAGTATGTTGGTCGTATTGATTTACAATATGGCAGACACTTTCTTTGTGGGGCAGACGGGCGATGAGCTGCAGGTGGCTGCCGTATCGCTGGCTACACCTGTGTTCCTGCTCTTTATTATTGAACATATACGCAACAAAATAAATTTCAATAAAAATGATTTTACTGTGATTTTTTGACGTATTTTGCAATAAATATAAATGAATAGACTCAGCATTAAATGGTACATATTGATAATAAAGATTTTGAAATCATGATTGCGCAAAACAAATTGCAAATACTTAAAATATGTCGTTTTTATAGCTATGGAGATATGGAGGCGGCTAACGACCTCTTTCAAGATATCGTGCTGAATTTGTGGGAAAGCTATCCTCGTTATGTCAAGAGACCAAATTGCAAACAATCGACTTGGTTGTATAGAGTGGCACTCAATACGGCATTGATGCAGAAAAGAAAAAACAGTCGGCTCTCTTTCGAGGCACTACACAAAGAGAACATACAAAGTGAACAATATAATGATGATAACGAAATAATACGGCGACTTTATGAATTAATTGACCAATTAAATGAAGGAGACAAAACACTTATCTATCTGTTTTTAGATGAAAAATCTCATCAGGATATTGCAGACATTATGGGTATCTCGGTGAGTAATGTGGGAACAAGAATACAACGTATTAAATTGAAATTAAAACAATTAAATATCAAATCGGAAATATAATGGAAGTGGAAGAATTAAAATCGATATATCAAAAAAGCAACAAAGAGTTGGATAATAAGAACATAGAGTTCAATAGCGGAATCATTCATTCAAAGTGTTGGTTTTTAAAACATAGAAATGCAATTGAAGGTACAATATGTATCATCACATCCATCATTATTTTGATATTTGTGTTTGGAAAGATACAAAAATCGGATATTATCTCATTGAACACCCTAATAGTATGTATTGCCGGCGGCATCATAGCACTTTATACTTTCACAAAAGGAGTTTTTACAATTTTATTCCATTTCAAAGAAAAGCAATGGGAGTATTCTGTTAATTATATGATACACACTCGTTTAATTAATCAATTGTATTTTGTTTACGAGCGTATGTTTTGGCTTTGGATTCTGTTGCCTTTGGTTTTGATTGCGTTACCTTTTATTGCAGTGAATTGGATTATAATGCCGGAAGGAACTGCCATAACCTATTGTATGACAGCCGGTATTATCTATCTCACTACACTGATAGTGCTCAGTAAATGGTTATGGAAAAAACGAAAAGCCATTATTTCCAGAATAAAAGATATTGAAAATGAAAAATAAAAAAATATAGCAAAAGGCTAACATTGAATGATATAATGAAACTCAATGGGATATTTGCCATCATTGAAACAGGAAGTAATCGAAACGCCTGAAAGGAAGTAGGAAAAATTATAAAATATATTAGTTATGAAAAATAATAATGCAAACTGTATGACTGATTACCGGAATAAAAGAATGTTGCAACAAGCAATTGTTGAATTAATAATTGGAACATCCGGTATTGTGGTATTGCTTTTTACACAAAACCAATGGAGTTACCTTTCAATCATTCTATATGGAATTATTTCTGTGTTTATGGTGAGAAGAACTGACACCGCAATGACGGATGAAGAAAAACAATGTATTAAAAAACGTAACATTACTTCTCTCATTACATTACCTTTTTTTGCCGTCATTTGTTATTTTTCCGCCAACGAAACTATGAAAGGCAACTGGTTGTGGACTTTGCTGGCTGTATATCTATTTATAGTTGCACATGGACTTATGTTCATTGCTCCAATGAAAATTGTGCGACCCAACAAACGCTGAAGGATATTTTTAGCTCTTCTCTTTGTAAATTAACAGCACAAGTAATTTCCCCGATTGAATATTGTCAAGA
>JALNXP010000128.1 GCA_023230285.1 Bacteroidales bacterium
AAATACTGAATATCAATCACTTATTCAATAACTAGTGAAAAAAGTTATCAACAAAAAATGTTCATAACTAATTGATTATAAGAAAATTAAAAAGAAAATTTGAAAATTTTGTCATGTACTAAACTGTATATATATAGTTTCAATATAGTAAACCTGAACCTTTCATTTATAATTGCCCGCTTGGTAATTGCTGCAGAACTCGGATTGGGAATAGGCTTCATAATCAATTGTTTCCATAAATTTTTCAGGTTGCTGTACATTATAGCTCTCCTGTTTTTTTCTTCTATCTTGATTTACGCATGGATAATAGGAAAAACAGGTAATTGTCACTGTTTCGGCGAACTTTTCGACTTAAATCCGGCGCAGTCGCTAATTAAAAATGCAGCTCTTTTTATAGCCTTGCTGCTTATCAAAGATGTAAAAGAGTTCAATTTTAAATATAAGAAACTTATAGTGACAGCGGCTATGCTCGGCTGTTTACTGACCGTTTTTATTGTTTCTCCCCCCGACAATTTTAATCTTTATAAACATAAAAAATATGATGTAAATGTCGAATTATTGGAAAATCAACTTAACACGCCGCCTTTGTCGGCTGATAACCTTTGTGCCGGACGGAAGATGTTGTGTTTTTATACTACAAAATGTGAGTATTGTATACTTACTGCAAACAAAATTAGCTTGATACAACAGAATAACAATATAAACACAACTTGCATTTTCAATATTTTTTGGGGCGAAGAAGCCGATTTACCGAATTTTTATATGAAATCGGGAGCTTCTCATTATAATTACGATTTTATCAACGTTATTGATTTTCTGAAGATTACAAATGGCGTAATGCCGATTGTTCTTTTGATGGAAGATGGCAACATCATCAAACAATATGATTATAGAAATATTGATGAGAATTATATTGTAGAGTTTTTCATACGCAATTAAAATTTTTGCTGTATACCTTTGCGCTTACAAAAGGACATCAATTTTTCGCATTTCTTATCTGAAATTAAGCTTATGTATCTGTAAATAAGATATTTGAAATAAATTTACACTGTCTCACATCTTTTCAACACCACGGCAGTGCGTGACGGTAAATACAACCGTATATAATTGCGACCGTCTTCAAAAACAGTAAAGTAATGTATCTCACAGTCAATGCGTCCGAAACCATTATAGAGCGTGTCATCAGTAGATAAAACAATTTGATATTCGCCGGCAGGAACTTCAAATTTATAGTCAACGAAAGATTGCGCCGGATTAAAATTGAACACGAAAATTAATTCGTTACGTTTGAAAGCCATCACTTGGTCTTTTACGTGGTCGTAGAGTTTATACGGGAACTTTTCATTAAAACATTGATTGTCAAGTACTACATTAATCATAGCTTTGTCGAAGTCGGCTAAGAGATGGTATCTTAAACTTTGGTTGTCGTTTAATGACCAGAGGCGGCGGCAGTAGTGATAAGACCAATTGTTGCCGGTGCGTGGAAAGTCTATCCATTCGGGATGTCCGAACTCGTTGCCCATGAAGTTGAGGTAGCCGGCACCGGCAGTGGCTATCGTAATGAGCCTCAGCATTTTGTGGAGCGCAATGCCCCTGTCGACAATATAATCTTGACTGTTAATAGACATTGAAGTATACATCAACTTGTCTAACAGTCTGAATAACATTGTTTTATCGCCGACTAATGCTTGGTCGTGCGATTCAAGATAGGATATTGCAGCCTCATCGCTTCTTCTGTTTGTCAGTTCGTAATATATATTGTTGACATTCCAATCTTCATCTTTTACTTCTTTCACGGTTTTAATCCAATAGTCGGGGATGCCCATGGCGAGACGATAGTCGAAGCCTATTCCGCCGTCAGAAACATTGACGGCGACGCCTGGCATTCCGCTCATATCTTCTGCGATGGTGATAGCATCTGGGTTAATATTGTGAATGAGCTTGTTGGCGAGCATGAGATATACGCAGGCAGCCATGTCTGTATTAGCATTAAAATATTGAGAATAAGATGTAAAGCAGCAATTAAGTCCGTGGTCAAAATACATCATGCTGGTAACACCATCGAAGCGAAAACCATCGAACTTGTATTCCTGAAGCCAGTATTTGCAGTTCGACAGCAGGAAATGTATGACTTCATTTTTGTCGTAATTAAAGCATTTGGAATCCCAAGCGGGGTGATTGCCTTTGCTGCCTTCATGGAAAAATTGATATGAAGTTCCATCGTATTTTGCAAGTCCTTCGACTTCGTTTTTCACGGCGTGCGAATGTACAATGTCCATGACTACATGCAAGCCGTATTTATGAGCTTCGTCTATTAGCTCTTTCAGCTCTTCGGGAGTTCCGAAGCGTGAAGAAGCAGCAAAGAAACTTGAAACATGATAGCCGAAGGAGCCGTAATAAGGATGTTCCTGTATAGCCATCAGCTGTAGCGTATTATAGCCGCCATTGACGATGCGTGGTAAGATGTTGTCTTTAAATTCTTTATAGCTGCCGACTTTCGGAGCTTCCTGTGCCATTCCTACATGAGCTTCGTAAATGACAGGGTAGTAGTCGGTATTGTCAGGCTTTTGATATTTCCACTGATAAGGCGTGTCGGGTTGCCAAATTTGTGCGCTGAATATCTTTGTCACCTCGTCTTGAACAGTGCGTGTCGCCCAAGCCGGTATTCTTTCGCCTTCACCGCCTGTCCACCTGATAAGTAGCCGATATAAGCTCTCGTGATGTATAACATCTTTATTTACAAATAGTTCCCAATAGTCGCCATAACATTTGAAAGCGAAGTCGTCTTCAGGTTTCCAATTAGAATGTTCGCCGATTAAGAAAATTTCGGTAGCATCCGGTGCCCATTCTCTAAATACCCAACCGTTTAAAGTTTTGTGACAGCCAAAAAACAGATGCCCGTTGGCAAATTGTTCTAAATTGCCGGCAGAATTGGTGAAATCTTTTAATTTAGCAGAGAACATTTTTTGTTTGTCAACAAAAAAGTCTTGAAAATCTTTCAGATAGGCATCGTTTTCGATGATGTTAAAAGTCTTCATCAAAATTTATTATTTTCTCGTTGAGGTTCATCAGGGAGTCGTATTTGTCGCAATCTGTTTCTACAGACAGAGGTTTAATTGGCTTTTCAAAGTCGCCGCGATAGAGATTTATACTTTTATCGTTATATAGTTTTGTCATATAGACAGCCCATACGGGTAGAGCGGTGTTAGCGCCTTGTCCGAGAGCCAAAGTTTTGAAGTGAGCAGAGCGGTCTTCACAGCCGCACCATACTCCGGAGACTAAATTCGGAGTCAAGCCCATAAACCAGCCGTCTGAGTTGTTTTGTGTTGTTCCGGTTTTTCCGGCGATAGGGTTGTTAAGTCCGTATCTGTATCTCAAACGTATGCCGGTACCTGATTCTACAACGCCTTTCATAAGTTCTACCATTAAGTAGGCGGTTTCTTCGTTAACAGCTTCTTCTTGATGAGGAGCAAATGTTTCTAAGACGTTGCCGTTATTATCGGTGATTTTTAGTATATAAATAGGCTCTATATAAACGCCTTTGTTGACGAAGGTGTTCATGGCTCCGACCATTTCGTATAGCGATAAATCAGCGGTGCCGAGAGCTATTGAATAAACAGGCGGAATGTCTGACTTGACACCCATCTTGCGAGCAATCTCTATTACAGCTTCAGGTCCATAACGTTTTATCAGATGACCGCTAATCCAGTTGTTAGAGTGAGCTAAAGCCCATTTCAGAGTAACTTCTTCGCCAACCATCTCTTTAGAGTCGTTCTTCGGCTCCCAGAGTTTGCCGTCACTTGCCATTACACTGACTTGGACGTTAGGCATCTTGCTACACGGCGACAAGCCGCCTTCTTGCATGGCTAAAGTGTATACAAAAGGTTTAAATGTTGAGCCTACCTGTCTTTGCATCTGTGATATGTTGTCGAATTGGAAATAGTTGTAATCAGGACCACAGGCATAAGCCTTGACATAACCTGTGTGCGGCTCCACAGACATTAATCCGGTACGAATGAAATGTTTGTAATAACGTATCGAATCCATTGGTGTCATAACAGTGTCAATTTCTCCTTTCCATGAAAATACCGTCATTTTGCATGGCGTATTAAAAGCCTTGTAAATAGAATCCATGTCAACACCGTCTTTCTTCATGATGCGATACCTCTCGCTACGATTCATCGCAGTATTCATCAAATGGTCGATAGATGCTTTTCTGTCTTTAGCATCAAAAACGAAAGGAGCGTTAGGGTCGTTTTTCCAGTGTTTAAAAAATAATGGCTGTAATTCTCCTCCTATATACTCTTCAATGGCTTCTTCTGCATGTTTTTGATAGCGAGTGTCAATGGTAGTGTAAATTTTTAAACCGTCAGAATAAAGATTATAAGGAGAGCCGTCTGCCTTGTAGTGCGTTTTACACCATTCATTCATTTTTAATCTGACTAATTCTCTGAAATGTTTTGCTAAGCCGGTAGTGTGGTCTTGTTTTTTGAAATGAGATAAATTGATAGGTTGCCTTACCAATGTGTCATATACAGAATCATTGATAAAATTGTATTTATTCATCTGATGAAGGACGACATTACGTCTGTATATTGCTTTGTCATAGTTGTTTCGGGGGTTGTACATTGAAGGAGCTTTTAAGATACCCACGAGCAATGCTGCTTCCTCTGAAGTTAAGTCTATCGGTTCTTTGTCGAAAAATATGTTAGCAGCTGCTTTGATACCGTAAGCGTTGTTTCCGAAGAATACGGTGTTAAAGTACATGGCAATGATTTCTTCTTTACTGTAATTTTTTTCGAGTTTTACAGCTACAACCCACTCTTTGAGCTTTACTAATACCAACTCTGTTATATTTCTATTGTCTCTTGGAAATAAATTTTTTGCAAGTTGCTGACTAATAGTACTGCCGCCACCTTTATGACTAAAGGTGATTACTCCGAAGAAGACACGTCCCAAAGCTTTAAAGTCAATACCGGAATGTTCAAAAAAGCGAGCATCTTCTGTGGCAACAAGCGCATTTACAACTTCCGGCGACAGCTCTTCATAAGTAATATTAGTCCTGTTTTCATAATAATATTTGCCAATAATGACACCATCAGCAGAGATAATTTCTGAGGCAAGATTTGTGTTTGGATTTTCTAATTCTGCAAATGAAGGCATAAAACCTAATTTACCATTCCATATCAAAGAAAATATTAATACTAATATTAATATTCCAATTAATATGATTGACCAGAACCATAAGATGAATTTTCTTAATTTTTTAGTCTGCTTTTTTGTCTTACTCATTTGTTTTATTGCTTTTAGTTACCACAAATCCGATTTTATCTATACCTGATAAATTATCATCTCTCATACCATGAATCATGTTTAATGAATAGATTCCTGTGTCAGCAAAAATGATGTTATCATTAAGGATAAATTGTATTTCTTTGATGTCACCAATGCCTTTTCCATACAAGCTGCCGTCCGAAGCACTTAGATATAGTTGGAGAGTATCATTATCAGAAGACATGTCAGGGTAGATAGTCTGAGCAAAGATATAAAGATTTCTGTATGGATAATCGTTGTTGTACCTTATGTTCAAACTCAATGAATGAGGGTTGATGGTATCATCAATATAGAAGTTATACGACAAAGTATCTTCTATGCGCCATTCTTTATCTGGCAAGCTTTCGTAGTGATTATAAACATAATGTTTTCTGCACGAAGCCAAAGACATTAGTATTAAAATGTTGATTAAAAATATGATGATATGTTGTTTCATTGATAATGATGCTTAGTCGTCAAATCTGGTGAGGTCATCAGGAGTTACGACACCTTCATCGATTTCGATTATTTGTTCTGTTTGTTGTGCGTAGTCTTCAAGTTTTTCAGGTTTTTTACCGCTTTTATTCATTTCTATAATGTCTTTAACTTTATCAATAGGGATAGCCATCATAGAATTGTCTTTCGGATTGCTGTATGAGTACCACATTAACTTTTTGAATACATCACTTTTGACGAAGCAGGCATCTCCGGCTCCTGTTTGCAGTGTTATGTTGCTGTCAGGAAATTCTTTAAGAGCATCAACGTAAGTGTCATATTCAAAGTTCAGGCAGCATTTAAGTTTACCACATTGTCCGGCGAGTTTTACCGGATTCAGTGTTAATTGCTGAACACGGGCTCTAACTGTTGTTACGGAGCAGAATTTAGTTATCCAAGTTGAGCAACACAGTTCTCTGCCACATGAGCCAATACCTCCTAAACGGCTGGCTTCTTGCCTTATGCCTATTTGCTTCATCTCTATGCGGACTTTAAACTTCTCTGCCAGAATTTTAATCAACTCTCTGAAGTCAACTCTGTCGTCAGCGGTGTAATAAAAAGTGGCTTTTGTTCCATCTCCCTGATATTCAACATCATTGAGCTTCATGTCGAGACCTAATGAATTGATGATATGCCTTGTTTCGTTTGCTGTATCTTCTTCTTTGTCTACTGCCGTGACCCATTTTTCAATGTCGTTATTTCTTATTTTTCTGTATACTTTCTTTATGTTTTCCGAGTCTTTTGAAACTCCTTTTTTTCTGAGTTGTGCGATAGCAATATGTCCGACTGCGCATACAACGCCAATGTCATGTCCCGGATTACCTTCAACAACAACAATATCGCCGTTCTTTAATCTAATATCTTCCGGTACACGGTAAAATCCTTTTGTCGTATTTTTAAATCGGACTTCACATATATCAAAAGGTTCTTCCGTATAAGGTGCAGGAATGTTTTCAAAAGGGTCAAAGACATCTAATTTTGCACAACTGTTCTTAAAACAGTCACAATTGTCTTTTAAATTCTGAGGCGGTTTACTGAAACCACGACTTAAGAAATTATTTTTATCATTATTATCTTCCATAATTATTTTTGTTTGATGATACGGCATAATGCTATCGTTAAATTAGTCATTATCAATGGTATATATCCGTTTCTTTCTATATTTTTTATGGATTTGTCAATAGCTGTATTGTAATTTATAATGTTTGTTTTATTGACAAATCTTGAGAAT
>JALNXP010000129.1 GCA_023230285.1 Bacteroidales bacterium
AATTTCAGTAGTCTCCGGAGCTTTCATCATGTTATTGAAAGACAATCCTTATGTACCTTCAAATCTTATGGTATTTGCAGATTGTGCTGTTCACCCTAATCCGACAGCCCCCGAATTAGCTCAAATAGCTCTTTGTACAGCAAAAACAGCTAAACAGATTGCAGAAATCGAACCACGTATTGCCATGCTGAGTTTCTCTACCAAAGGCAGTGCAAAACATGAAATGGTAGACAAAGTTGTCGAGGCTACACGTCTTGCAAAAGAAGCTGACCCTTCTTTAGTTATTGACGGTGAACTTCAAGCTGATGCCGCCATTGTAGAATCTGTAGCTAAAAGCAAAGCCCCGGGCAGCAATGTCGCCGGTAAAGCTAACGTACTCGTATTCCCAACTCTTGAAGTGGGCAACATCACTTACAAACTCGTCCAACGTCTTGCAGGCGCAGAAGCTATCGGTCCTATACTCCAAGGTATGGCTGCTCCTATCAACGACTTGTCACGCGGCTGCTCCGTCAGCGACATCGTAAACCTTATCGCTATCACCGCTAATCAATCTAAATAATTAATAATATGAAAGTTTTAGTTCTGAATTGTGGCAGCTCCTCTATCAAATATCAACTTTTTGATATGCCTAAAGAGGAAGTATTGGCTAAAGGCGTTGTCGAAAAAATCGGTCTCGACGATTCTTTTATCAAACATGAAAAAATCGGAGAAGATAAAATTGTAGTAAATAAATCTATACCTAATCACAAAGTAGGCATTGAATCGGTTGTGGCTTTATTGCTTGATGCTAAAGTCGGTTGCTTGAAATCTATTGATGAATTGGAAGCAGTAGGACATCGTGTTGCGCATGCAGGCGAGAAGTTTAAAAGCAGCGTGAAGATTACAGATGCTGTCATTGCGGCATTAGAAGAGTGTATTCCTTTGGCACCACTACACAATCCGCCGAACTTGGAAGGCATCCGCTCCATGATAGCAGCTCTGCCAAACGTACCACAAGTTGGCGTTTTCGACACAGCTTTCCATCAAACCATGCCGGATTATTCCTATATGTATGCAATACCGTACGAAATGTATGAGAAGCACGCAATCCGTCGCTACGGCTTCCACGGCACAAGCCATAGATATGTCTCCGCTCTCGGCGCTGATTTAGCCGGCTTAGACTACAATAACTCAAAGATTATCACTTGCCACCTTGGAAACGGCAGCTCTATCGCAGCTGTTAAAAATGGAAAATCGGTAGATACTTCTATGGGTATGACTCCTGTTGAAGGCGTTATGATGGGAACCCGCTGTGGTGACCTCGACATCGGCGCCGCTCTAAACATCGCTGATTATGAAGGACTTGACATAAAAAAGCTGAACAATTATGTCAACAAAAAATGCGGTCTGCTCGGCATTTCCTGCAAATCTTCGGATATGAGAGACATAGAAACTGCTGCCGATGCAGGCGACAAAAAATGTAAATTGGCTCTAAACATGTTCGCTTACCGCGTTAAAAAATATATCGGAGCTTATGCAGCCGCTATGGGTGGTGTTGACCTGATTATCTTTACCGGCGGAATCGGCGAAAATGATAAACCCTCCCGCGCCCGTATCATGGAAAATATGGAATTTCTCGGCATCAACTTCGACTTTGACTTAAATATGAAAGTTAGAGGCACCAATATGCTCTCCAAACCCGACTCAAAAGTTAAAGTTATGGTCGTAGAAACTAATGAAGAATTAGTTATAGCAAGAGATACAGTCGAAGAAATATCAAAAAAACTGTAAACCGACAAATATAAATTATATTTTCTACTACTATTTGCTGATGTTAAAATTTTTTAATTTATCTTTGCAGAAAAATAGTATTAACTAAAAAAAGAAATTATGAAAAGATTTTTTATGCCGATTTTACTCGGATTTTGTTTCGTGGCTTTATTATCTTCCTGTAATAAAGATTTAAAAAACAGCGAAAAATTTGTCGGTACTTATATCGGCACTGAAACAGTGACTGGGAGTATAACCCTGCAAATACCTATGGTAGGTTCTATCTCCAATCCTATTAATGAAACTTCAACAAGCAACTTTTCCATCATCTTAGGTGAAGAAGATAATGAAATCATCATGGTTTCCGGCGAGGACCGCCTTAAAGGTACAGTTTCCGGCAGCACAGTAGTCTTTGATGATATTGTTGAAACTTATTACGAAGATGGCATATCCGGTAATATAAAAGTTACTACCTCCGGAGATATTAACGGCGACAAATTTACTTATCAGTCTATTATGACCGGTGATATTTCCGGCTCTATGGAAGGTATACCTGTTACAGGTACCATTAACGCAACAAATTCAGGCGTTGCAACAAAACAATAAAAACAGCAATTATGCTGATTAAGAAAAGACCGATTATATTAGTCGGTCTTTTTTTATATTTATCACTTTAAATCTATATTTTTCAACTCTTTATTATATCTTCGCAATGCTGATGAATTAACTTTCTAATAAAACATCTATGAAAAAATCTATACTTATCTTTTTAATTATCACCATTACCTCTTGTCTTTATGGACAAAATATAATCGACACTTGGAATACAAAATTAAATGTTAACGGTCAGTCTTTAGCTATTGTAATACATATAAAAGACACGATTGCGAGCCATGTAACTTTAGATTCTCCCGACCAATATGCTTACGGACTAAAATGTGACACAGTATCTTTTATTGACGACAAAATTTATATCGGACTTTCACAGGCTAAAATAGAGATTAAGGGACAATTTGACAAAGAAAAAGATGTAATTACAGGAAAATTCAGTCAGATGGCATTTTCTTGCGATGTAGAATTTGTACGTGGAGATTATATAAAGGAAAAAAATGTGCGTCCGCAAGACCCGACAGATTTTCCTTATTATCAAGAAGATATTTTTGTGACAGACAGCACTACCAGCGTAACTTTAGCTGCTACGCTGACCATGCCTGATGATGTTCAGGCTGAAAGTGTTGTAATTTTAATTTCCGGCTCCGGCGCACAAAACCGTAACGAAGAAGTTTTAGACCATCGCCCGTTTTTGGTACTCTCCGACTTTCTTACACGCAACGGAATAGCCGTAATACGATATGATGACAGGGGTACAGCTGAGTCTACCGGGAATTTTGCCGGCTCTACAACTTATGATTTCGCTGATGACGTTGAAAGTATCGTCAACTACATTCATACCCGTAACGAATTGAAAAACATGAAGATAGGTCTTGCAGGACATAGCGAAGGCGGCATGATTGCACCTATAGTCGCAAGTAGACGTAACGACATAGATTTTCTCGTTCTACTCGCCGCTCCTGCAGTACCTATCACTAAATTATATCACAAACAACTACACGACTTGATGGCGGTAGCCAATACTCCAGAAGAAATTCTGTCGATAGAAGATAAATTCAACAAAAAAGCTTTTGACATACTTACCAACGACAAATTATCCAAAGAAGAGAAATATGACAAATGTGTAAAGTTACGCAAGAAAAGTTATCTGAAATATCCGGAAGGATGGATTGGCAATATGGATGTTGACTTAAGAAGCAGCGAAGAAATATCGATGTATATGTCTCCGTGGATGTACGAATTTATAAATTTCGAGCCGGCTGTTTACCTGTCGCAGATTAATATTCCCGTGCTTGCATTAAATGGAACCAACGATTTACAAGTAAATTGCGACCAAAATTTTGATGAGATGAATAAGATATTGCAGAAAGCAGGAAATACAAATTATAAAATTATGAAACTTGAAGGACTAAACCATATTTTTCAGAAATGTATTTTCGGAGCACCGGCGTTATATGCAAAAAACAAAGAAACATTTAATGAAGATGCGATGAAAATTATCGCCGAATGGATTCATAAAATGTAAATAATATTTATATTTTAATTTTTTATACTACTTTTGTAGCCTATTTTGATTTTTGTTTTGAACAAATACAAAATAAATAAATGAAATTATATATTTAATTACTTAATAAACAGACAGATGAAAAAAATTATTTTATTATTTCTCGCAGTTACAATGATAGCTGTAGTAGGCTGTAAAGATGCGTGTAAAAACGTAAACTGCTTAAATGGTGGAACTTGTGCAGATGGCACTT
Source organism: Bacteroidales bacterium (assembly GCA_023230285.1). Taxonomy (GTDB): domain Bacteria; phylum Bacteroidota; class Bacteroidia; order Bacteroidales; family BM520; genus RGIG7150. The sequence continues at coordinate 4,119 of JALNXP010000129.1, forward strand.
GCAATTGCGCCGAATATTACGAAGGTACAAATTGTGAAAATGCTTGGAATGTTAAATTTGCCGGAGACTGGGTCGGCACCATTGAAGGTATAATAGATCCTATTACATGCACAATAACAGCAGCCGATAAGCCAAACCTCATCAATTTTAACGCTGACATCAACATTGTTTTACCATCAATGACATTATCGTTACCGATATCCGGCGAAAACTTTGTGCTTACAACAACTAACACATTTACAATACCGCAAATGCCTGTAGAAATTGAAGGATTTGAGGGGTTAGAAGTAATCGGAAATGGCTCATTAGTAAACGGAACTCTTACTGTTACCATAACACCGTTACTTAATGGCACTTCAATTGGTATGAACTACGTTTTTGTTGGTACAAAACAATAAAACGACTATTTAAAAACTCACAAAAAAAGCTGCCTGTTCAGGCAGCTTTTTTTGTGTCATTATTGTTCCTCCGGCGTTGGAAGAAAAAACTTGAAAGGTATAGTATACTTAACTCTTACAGTCTCATCTGCATTTTTTCCCGGGTTCCATTTTGGCATCAGATTCATGACACGTAAAACTTCTGCATCACACTCCGCACTCAGTCCTCTCAATATTGTAACATTCGATACAGAGCCATCTTTCTCAACAACAAAAGCCACAAAAACAGTTCCGCTTATTTTATTAACCTTAGCTGCCTCGGGATATTTAATATTATCACCAAGAAATTTGGTAAGTGCCGCTGTCCCACCGGGAAAAGAAGGTGATTCACTGCACATCTGATAAACAGTAGTATCATTAGCACCACCATTGATTACACATTTTACAGTTAAACTGTCATCACTAATCGGAATGTCTGTACCACAAGACAAAGCAAATTTGCTGTCAACACTGTTGTCGGGGCGAGCAGTTACACAAAACACAGCCATCAAGACTGCAACTACAGGCAGAGCAAAAGCCACTTTTGCTACTGACCAAGATCTTTTTTTCGTTTTCATCATTTTTATACGTTTAAGGGTTAGTTTATGACTAAATGCGTTGCCAAGCAAAGAGAAGTTCATCCCAGTCGCCTGATACAACATAAGTTTCATGTATTCACTTTGACGGATGCTACTATCTAAAACAGCTTTATCTGCAATAAATTCGTGAACATCTTTCAACTCCTTCCTGAATAAATAAGCAAAAGGATTAAACCACTGCAATATTATCACCAACTCCGCAATCAACAAATCTATACAATGATGCTGTTTTATATGCTCCTCTTCATGAATGATAATTTGATTAAATTCTAAGCTGTTATAATCTTCTTCATTAATAACAAGATATTTGAAAAAAGAGAAAGTATTAATATCTTTATCTGTAATAACCAAAATGTAACCCGATTTTCTTTCCTTCGGAGATTTATTTATGAAAACAAGCAACTTGCCAAGTTTATATAAAAACAGCAAAAAAGAAACAGCAACACCTGCCAAATAGATATATGCACAAACAGATAAAAATGACAGCGACATAAAAAAATCAAATAACGATTTATCAGGATTTTTGACAAATTCATCTAACATGATATTCGGCATTATATTCTGATCAAGCGGCTTATAATCAACGGCTGCATCAACAACTACATTTATATTGATGAATGAAATTGCCAAAGAAAACAGCAAAGAACCGACAATAAACCAACGATTACGCTGAAAATCGGCATCTTTTCTTAAAAAGAAAAAATAAACACCGTACAAAGTAACCACTGTAACAAAAGACGGTACAACAAACGAAATTATTAAATTCAAGACATCCATAATCAATAAAATTAAGAACAACTATTTTTCACTTTCTTCAATTTGCTTTTGCAATAAAGATTTCAATTCCTCTATCTCTTTGATAGACAAATTTTCTCTATTAGCAAAACAGGAAATAAAACTCCCGTAGGAATTATTAAAATAATTCTTGACAAAAGAATTTAGAAAATATGACGAATATTCGTCTTTAAATATCAGGGGAAAATAACGATTCGATTTACCGAAAGTTTCGTGACCGACAAAACCTTTTTTCTCCAAAATTCTGACGATAGTCAAGATTGTATTATAGGCAGGTTTTTTAACATCCGTAACACTATCTTGCAAAGCCGAAACTATGTCGTTTGCAAAACCTTGTTTCAGCTTCCAAATAATCTGCATTACTTCTTCTTCTGCTTTAGTAAGCTCTTTTATTGTCTTCATAAATTGCATCATTATTATTTCGATGCAAACGTATAACTAATTTTTTAGTTATACAACTATTAAATTAGTTTTTAACAATAATTAACATATTGTTTAACGTTTAGATGGGACACGGATTGGTGCGGATGTTACTGATGCGCACAGAACAATCTGTGTTACAGACGTAATTGTAGAGACAGGTCACGACCTGTCTCTACAATTACGTTATTCAAACGCCGGTTGGAGACACAAAAATTTGCGTCTCTACAATTTTCCACTCGCTAATGCTGCGTTTCTTCGTGTCAAAATTTACACCTATCTTGAACAACTTGCGGCTGTCCATGGCAAAGGGTTTTGCGTAGCCTTTGTCTTCTATCTGACGGAGAGCATCTTCAGCACTGCCGTCTAACTTAAATTCGAGGATGTAAATGTAGTCTTTCGTCTTGATAATCATGTCCATACGGCTCTCGCTTGTTGGTCGCTCGACAGTAGTGTAAAAGCCCATCATCTTCATTATCAGATAGAACACATTCTGAAAATACAACTCCGAATCGCCGACTATCTTATAATCCGTATCAGACATTAATGCCGACATACGCTTCATAAAGTCTTCCGGTTTACCACTTTCCACATCTTTAATAAAATTGACGACAAAGAATGAAGACATCTCATTCCTTTTAATATGAACATAAAACGGCACAAGATATTTAATAAAACCTTCTTCT
>JALNXP010000177.1 GCA_023230285.1 Bacteroidales bacterium
TTTCTTTTATTTTTAAGATGATGGCGTTGATGGCTTCTAATACGCCGAATACAAAATAGAGGTTTGTCAAAAAGTTAAATCCGAAGATAATCCATTCTAATATACACCACAGCATCAGGATTATGCCGCTTATGAAGGCGAATAGGGAGGCATAGCGGTTTCTACGCAGCAGCATCACGGCGCTGAAAAGCTGTGTGGCACCGTTGACAAAGAATAACACAATGCCGGAAAAGATGAAGTTGGTGAAAAAGATTTCAGGGTAGGGCAGTGATTGTTGCAACATTGGCAGTATCGGCTCCATTTCCCACATCTCGCCTGACGGTGAGATGAACATCATCAGCATTCCCCATACGGCACCGATGCCAATGAACAATGTCCAGAAAATTAATAGTTTGCGTAAAAATTTTATGCTCATTTTGATTTGTTATATTGATAGAATAATTTTAATAAGAATGCCTTAAAATAAAAACAGGGGAATCTGTTTAAGAAGCCCCTGTCAGTAAATTTTGATTTAGCCTAAAAAAGGTTTTAGATTGTTACACCTTAAATTAGATCTCAATCTTCGTAATGCTTTTTCTTTAATTTGACGTACTCTTTCACGTGTTAAGCCGTATTTTGTACCGATTTCTTCAAGAGTAAGGCTGTAGCCAATGCCGATGCCAAAATGGAGCATTAAAATCTCTCTCTCTTTTTCATTCAAAAGAGCTAATGATCTCTGTATCTCTAATGAGAGAGATTCGTCCATAAGAATAGCATCCGGGTCAGGACTTGAGTTGTTGTTCAGTACGTCTAATAAACAATTACCTTCTTCATTAGGTAAAGGTGCATCAACAGATACTGTCTTTAAATTCATTCTGAATGCAGAATCAATTTTGTTGTCTGGAATATCTAAACTGTCTGCAATCTCTGCAGCAGATGGAACTCTTTGTAAATTTTGTTCCAGACGAGAATATTCCTTTTTGATTTTACTGATAGTACCAACTTGGTTTAAGGGTAATCTTACAATCCTTGATTGTTCGGCAAGAGCTTGCAAAATAGATTGACGAATCCACCACACAGCATAAGAAATGAATTTGAAACCTCTCGTTTCATCAAACTTCTTTGCTGCTTTGATTAATCCGACATTACCTTCATTGATTAAATCAGGTAAACTTAATCCCTGATTTTGGTATTGCTTGGCAACTGAAACGACAAATCGTAAATTTGCATTTACTAACTTTTCAAGAGCTTTGTCGTCTCCTGCTTTAATTTTTTGAGCAAGTTCTACCTCCTCTTCAGGTGTGATTAATTGCTCCTTACTGATGTCCGACAAATATTTGTCAAGAGCTGCAACTTCCCTATTGGTAATTGACTTTGAAATTTTTAGCTGTCGCATTGTACAATTATTACATAAAAAAATATTAATTACTACTCAATTAAATAAACATACAATCAGAATCGGGTTATAGCCCGATTCCATAATATGCCTTAACACCATTACCATACTTTCCTTCAACTAATACTCCACCTCGTTTTGAAGAAAGAATATCAAGTAATTGGCTTACGCTTCTGATGGCTACATTATCTACTTTGGTTATAAGAAAACCTGTCTGTATACCCGCAGATTTGAAAACGCCATCATTAACCTTAACTACTATAACGCCATTTTTTGAATTATATTTTATCAAATCTTCATTTTTTGCATCTAAAAATATACATCCGGTTATATTGTCCTTAGTACCTGATAGTTGCGTGGTTTGAGATTTATTTGGATTTGATAATTTAACGTCAAAGTCCATAACTTTTCCGCCTCTGTTAACTGTAACAAAAACAGTTTCTTCCGGACTATATTGACTTACTCTTTCCAATAATTCCGATGTAGAGTTAATATCTTTTCCGTCAATAGCTGTTATGACATCGCCGACTTTGATGCCGGCTTTTTCTGCTTCTCCCATGCTTGACATCCCATTTACATAAGCTCCTTTGAGGGTGTTCAGTCCTTCTTTTGAAGCAAAATCGCTGTTAATGTCATTGATGGAAACTCCTAACAATGCGCGTTGTACTTTGCCATAGCTTTTAATATCTCCAATGACTTTCTTTACAATGTTTACCGGAACGGCAAAAGAATAACCTGCATAATATCCTGTGCCGCTTGCTATCGCCGTGTTAATTCCTATCAACTCGCCTTTAGTGTTAACTAAGGCACCACCACTGTTTCCGGCGTTGACGGCTGCATCTGTCTGTATAAAAGATTCTATGGCATTTCCGCTATCTGTATCAGGTATGATATTGATATTACGCGCTTTAGCTGATATGATGCCGGCAGTAACTGTAGATGTCAAGTTTAATGGGTTACCTACAGCCAAAACCCATTCACCAATTTTACATTCATCTGAATTTCCATAAGTCAGATATGGTAAACCGCTTGCATCAATCTTTAATAATGCTAAATCAGATGAAGGATCAGTGCCGATAATCTCAGCCGTGTAAGACCTCTTGTCGTTTAGCGTTACCTCTACTTTTAACGCATCTTGAACTACATGGTTGTTGGTTACAATGTAGCCGTCTTGACTAATCAAAACACCTGAACCGGTGGCAATTATGGGCGCTGCGTTACGTTGCTGATAGTTGAACAAATCTCTTAAATCAAATAAATCAAAATAATAATCATATAAATTGTTCTTTCTGGCAAATTCGGTTTTTATGTGAACTACAGCATGAACGCTCTTCTCCGCCGCTGATGTAAAATCAACATAACCACCTTGAGCCATAAGGCTATCCGTACCTGTAAAAATAATGATAGCTAAAACTATTAACGCAAAAATTTTCTTCTTCATAATCCTTTAATTTTTTGTAAAATAATTTATCCTGAAAAAATTTCAGCTCTGTGCTATAATCAATAAGTATACCATTTTTAATTGCGCTATTGAAAAACGTATATTGGCTGTTATTGTTGTTTATCAGCCCGTTAAATCATGTTAAAACAGTTTGTTATGCTTTTATGAAGCTAAAAACAGCTTGATTTTTTAATAAAAATTTCATGACAAAATGACAAAATGTCAGGCATAGCCATGGCTGTTATCATTAGAAGAGATTCTATTTTTTGGTAATGACGGCGGTGTCATAAATTTAGAGATATAAATATGTGACCCCTTCGGGGTCATGTCAGAAGATTTATAAACTGACAAGGCAGACCCGCCTTGGCTGATGTGGTTTTGACACAGCGGAAGACTTTTTTGTTACTTTTCTAATCATAAAAAAAGTAAAAGAAGAAATTCTCAACTCTTTATTGTATTTTCGCACTTGCTACTTGAATCTACGGGTTTTTATATCGCTAAAAATATTACGATAAATTAATCTTTAATTCTAAAATAAAGACTATATTTGCAATTCAAATTGAAATCAAAGTAAAAAATTAAATATTAAATTATTAACTAACTAATTATTAATTGATTACTGCTTATCTTGTTGATTTAAGAAGGTAGTATTAATATTAAAAAATCATGGCAAAAATCAAATCACTTGACGATCTCAGAAACATGAAATCGGAATTACAAGCTAAAATTAAGATTAGGGAACATGCTGACCACCCTGAAGCAATGGTTCAGATAAAGGTGGGAATGGCTACAAGCGGTATCGCATCAGGTGCAAAAAAAGTTTTTAACTATTTAAGTGAAGAACTTGATAAAAGAAATATTGATGCTGTTGTTACCCAAACCGGAGATATGGGCTATTGTTATGCGGAGCCGACCATAGAGGTCACACTCCCAGGACAAGAACCTGTAGTTTTTGGATATGTAGATGTTGCAAAAGCGGATGAAATTATCGAAAAGTACATCAAAAACGGTGAACTCGTAGAAGGTATCATACCGAAAAATTATAATACTATTGACTAACGTAAAGAGGATATAATATGGCAACTTTTAAATATCATATTTTGGTTTGCGGTGGCACAGGCTGTCACGCTTCCCAAAGCGAACTTATCGCTGAAAACCTGAAAAAAGAAATAATAGCTCAACATCTCGAAAATGATGTTAAGGTTGTGGCTTCCGGTTGCTTCGGATTCTGTGAAAAAGGTCCGATAGTGAAAATTATGCCCGACAATACATTCTATGTACATGTAACTCCTAATGACGTAAAAGAAATTATCGCAGAACATATTATCAAAGGTCGTAAAATTGAAAGACTTTTATATGTTGACCCTGATACAAATAAGCATATCAGCGACTCTAAACACATGGGCTTCTATCAAAAACAACTTAGAATTGCTCTTAGAAACTGTGGTTTCATAGACCCTGAAAATATTGAAGAGTCTATTTCCCGTGATGCTTATGCTGCTTTAGGCAAAGTGTTAAGTACAATGACTCCCGAAGCATGTATTAACGAAATGAAAAAATCCGGCTTAAGAGGTCGTGGCGGCGGTGGTTTCCCTACAGGATTGAAATGGGAATTGGCAAGAAAAAGCGTTAACGAACAGAAATATGTTGTGTGTAATGCTGATGAAGGTGACCCGGGCGCATTTATGGACCGTTCAATTCTTGAAGGCGACCCACACTCTGTTCTCGAAGCTATGGCTATCTGCGGCTATTGTATAGGCGCAAATAAAGGTCTTATCTATATCAGAGCTGAATACCCACTCGCAATTCATCGCTTACAAGTCGCTATCAAACAAGCTCACGAATATGGCTTGTTAGGTGATAATATACTTGGTACCGATTTCTCTTTCGACATAACATTACGTTATGGTGCAGGTGCCTTCGTCTGCGGTGAAGAAACCGCTCTTATCCATTCAATGGAAGGTAAACGCGGTGAACCTACTTTTAAACCACCATTCCCAGCAGTTAGCGGATATCTGGAAAAACCAACCAACGTAAATAATGTTGAAACTTTTGCCTGTGTACCTGTAATTATTAATAAAGGTGCCGACTGGTTTACTGCCATAGGCTCCGAAAAATCTAAAGGTACTAAAGTGTTCGCCCTCGCCGGCAAAATCAATAACGTAGGTTTGATAGAAGTTCCAATGGGAACAACTCTCCGTGAAGTTATATACGAAATCGGTGGCGGTATCAAAGGCGGTAAAAAGTTTAAAGCTGTACAAACCGGCGGTCCTTCCGGCGGCTGCTTGACCGAAAAACACCTCGATACACCTATCGACTATGATAACCTTATCGCAGCAGGCTCTATGATGGGCTCCGGCGGTATGATAGTTATGGACGAAGATGACTGTATGGTCAGTATAGCAAAATTCTATATGGGATTTATCGTAGAAGAATCTTGCGGTAAATGTACTCCATGCCGCGTTGGTAATAAGAGACTTTATGAAATCTTAGACAAAATTACTAAAGGCGAAGGTACAATGCAAGACCTCGATGACCTGAAAAACCTCAGCAAAGTCATTAAAGATACAGCTCTTTGCGGCTTAGGTCAAACATCTCCAAACCCTGTTTTATCTACTCTTGATAACTTCTGGGACGAAT
>JALNXP010000012.1 GCA_023230285.1 Bacteroidales bacterium
TTGAACACGTTGTTGATAAAAAATGTCGCGCCGGTGTATGCCGCAGCTTGATGCACTATGTCATTAATCCCGAAGTTTGTGTGGGTTGTACAGCTTGCGCTCGTAATTGCCCAGTCGGTGCTATCAAAGGCGAACGTAAATCTCCTCACTCAATTGACCAGTCTATCTGTATCAAATGTGGCGCATGTAAAGAAAGATGTAAATTCAATGCTATCGAAATTAAATAAAACAGCGAATAATGGAAACTATAAAAATTAATATTGATAATAAAAATATAGAAGTTGCTAAGGGAACTACTATATTACAAGCAGCAAGAAACAACGGTATCCATATACCTACTTTATGCTATCTTAACCTCGAAGATATGCACATAGAAAATAAACCGGGCGGTTGCCGTGTATGCGTAGTCGAAGTACAGGGAAGAAAAAACCTCGCACCGGCTTGCGCTACCGAATGCCTCGAAGGTATGGTTATTAAAACCCATAGCGTAAGAGCTCTTAATGCACGTAGAACAGTTGTGGAACTTATCTTATCCGACCACCCCGCTGATTGTTTGGTCTGTGCTAAAAGTGGAAACTGTGAATTGCAAACTTTAGCTCAAGATTTGGGCATCAGACAAATAACCTATAAAGGCGCACAATCTACTTACCGTAAAGATACTTCACCTTCTATTATAAGAGATATTGATAAATGTGTCATGTGCCGCCGCTGCGAAACTATGTGTAATACAATACAAACCGTTGGCGCACTATCAGCTATCAACCGTGGCTTCGAAGCTGTTGTGGCTCCTGCTTTTGAACAAAACCTTATCAAGTCTCCGTGTACCTTCTGCGGACAGTGTGTCGCTGTATGCCCGACAGGCGCTCTTACTGAAGTAGACCATACACCACAACTTATCAGAGACCTCGCAGACCCGACTAAGACCGTAGTTGTACAAACAGCTCCTGCTGTCAGAGTTGCCCTCGGCGAAGAATTCGGCATGTCTGCCGGAAGTATCGTCACCGGTAAAATGGCTGCCGCCCTCAGAGAAATTGGCTTCAACTACGTCTTCGATACTGATTTCGCTGCCGACTTGACCATCATGGAAGAAGGTACCGAACTTCTTGGTCGTCTGTCTAAATTCTTAAATGGCGACAAAGATGTTAAATTGCCTATCCTGACTTCATGCTGCCCCGCATGGGTTAACTTCTTTGAACATTATTTCCCGGAAATGAGAGATATTCCTTCAACATCACGCTCCCCGCAGCAAATGTTCGGCGCTATAGCTAAAAATTATTTTGCGAAGAAAATCGGCGTAGATAGAAAAGACCTCGTAGTCGTCTCTGTTATGCCTTGCCTCGCTAAAAAATATGAATGCGGACGTGATGAGTTTAAAACTGATGGCGACCCGGACGTTAATTATTCAATATCAACAAGAGAACTGGCTCATCTTATTAAACAAGCTAATATAGATTTTGCTAAACTTGATGAAGAAGATTTCGATAATCCTCTCGGTGAATCTACAGGTGCTGCTGTTATCTTCGGTACTACCGGCGGCGTTATCGAAGCTGCTGTAAGAACAGCTTACGAACTGTTTACCGGCAAACAATTACAAAAAATCGACTTCGAAGAATTACGTGGTCTCGAAAATGTTCGTAGCGCTACTATCGACTTTAACGGACTGCCTATTAATATAGGTATCGCTCATGGTCTCGGTAACGCCCGTAAACTTCTCGAAAGCGTTAAAAAAGGTGAGTGCCAATTCCATGCTATCGAAATTATGGCTTGCCCGGGCGGTTGTATCGCCGGCGGCGGACAACCTCTACACCACGGTAACGCTGACGTAATTAAAGCACGTCATGCCGCTATATACCAAGAAGACCATGATAAACCTATAAGAAAATCTCACGAAAATCCTTATATAACTAAATTGTATGAGGAGTTCTTAGGTAAACCTTGCGGTGAATTATCTCATCACTTACTCCATACTCATTATTTCGATAAAAGTAAAGTCGAAATAAAAGTTAAATAATGTTTTTTTGTATAACTATTAAATGTACTTGAAATGTCAACAATTAAAATAACTCTACGTAATAGTGATGTAGAACAGTTGAAACAAATTTGTAAAAATTTTAATAATGACCCGGGTGAACTGATAAATGTACTGCATGGTGCGCAAGGTCTATTCGGATACCTTCCGGCAGAAGTCCAAGAATTAGTCGCAGAAGAACTTCATATCTCTGTAGCTAAAGTGTATGGCGTGGTTACATTCTATTCTTTCTTTACAATGAAACCTAAAGGTAAACACCCAATATCTATATGTCTCGGCACCGCTTGCTATGTTCGTGGAGCAGAAAAAATACTCGAAGAAACTAAAAAACAACTGAAAATTGAAGTCGGCGGTACTACCCCTGACGGTAATTTCTCCCTTAGCTGCCTCCGCTGCGTAGGCGCTTGCGGTCTTGCTCCTGTTATGATAGTAGGAGATAAAACTTATGGTCGTGTTACGCCCGATAGAGTAAAAGAAATATTAGCCGAATTTAACGACTAATTGTCAGATTTTTAATACGTGTTAAGGCTGTTCTGAATTTCAGAGCAGCCTTTTTTTTTCTTTTTTATGGTAACGTTTTCTCCATTTTTACGACTATAATAAAAAGATATGTATAGACACTTGATGCCTGCTTTGCCAAAATTCGTGATAACCGTGATATTAGGTAACGCGATATGTAATAGCTTGATAGTCGATGATATAACAGCAACGTGCTGCGTTACATCAACTTTGATGACGACTGTATTACTATGCCGTTTGGCTAATGCACTTACTTATAAATTACGCATGCTTACCGGATTATTAATGGCAATTGCAGGCATTTCGCTCGGCGCATGCCTGCAATTGTGCGATAATACCTTGTTCGCTAATTATTCTTACGAACAAGATGTGTATAACGAAAATTGCTATGCTATCATGAAGGTAGTGTCTGAACCCGAAAATCGTGAGAAAAATTACCGCTTGCAATGTAGTCTGATTGATAAAGAAGCTAAAAAGTTGCCTAAGGTTATTGTTTATCTTAAAAAAAATAATGAAGATTCAATATATGTTCCTCAACAGGGAAATATATTGGCAATAAAAAAAACAATCAGAAAAATACCTCCGCCTAAATCCGACAACGATTTTAATTATAAAAAATATTGCTTTAATAATAATATCGGCTATATATCTTATCTGAATAAAGATGATTATATGATAATAGATTCGGCAAAAACAGATAATATTATGACTAAGATTTATGTCTTGCGCGATAAATTGGCTTCAGTGCTTCAAAAACATGCACCCGGTGACATAGAAAGTTCAATCGCAAAAGCTATATTGTTGGGTGTCAATGAGCTGTCTGATGAAACACGTGCGAGCTTTTCTTCGTCCGGCGCTATACATGTGCTATGCGTTTCAGGTTTGCACGTCTCTACTATCTATCTGCTGTTAGGCTATTTACTCGCTTTGGTGAAAAATAAATGGTTTACCGGTTTTTGCGCTCCTGTTATTATCTTATGTTTTTTGTGGATGTACGCCGCCGTTACAGGCTTTTCCCCTTCTGTCAGTAGAGCCGCATTTATGCTCAGCTTTATCGTGATAGGAAATGCCTGCAAGCGTAAAACAAATATAATCAATACTTTGTGCGGCTCAGCACTCCTGCTCATTTTTATTAACCCCGATATAATTTTTAATATAGGCTTCCAATTGTCTTACGCCGCTGTTTTAGGTATTGTCCTTTTTCAAACTCCTATAAATAATTTTATGATTAAACCCTTTTCTAAAATGAAAAAGCTATATGCTTGGTTGCCTGCTAAAATAATCGGCATAATTTCTGTGTCCGTTGCCGTACAACTGCTACTGTCGCCAATATTATTATACTATTTCGGCTCTTTTTCAAATTACTTTCTGTTGACTAACATAATAGTAATTCCATTGGCTTCAGTGATTATATATTTGGGTGTCAGTTTGTTAATACTGTCACCGCTGCCTTTGATCGCAGATGTGACCGGACAACTGTTCTACGGCTTCGTAAGATTGTTGAACAATGCTGTGAAAGCTGTGGAAAGTATTCCTAATTCCGTGTCAATGGTCAACAAAATAGATTTTATGATTGTGCTGTTCTGTTTCGTCTTTTTAATCATCTTTAAATTAATCTTGAACTCCGGCATGACAATAAAAAATATTAATGCGGCTCTTACTTGTATATGCTTGCTGTTAGTCTACCTGTTGATACCTTAATTTCAAATAGCAATATCAAACAAATAGACTTTATTTTTGATAAAGATGCCTGCGTACCTACAATGAATCTACCTTTATTTAAAAACTAACTGAATTTCTATGCAATTACAAAAAATGCTGTAATTTTGCATGTTTATCTGTAATAATGCTGCTCTAAAATAAAACATTAAAATGAAAAAAATTACTGACCGCTTATTCTCTATGCAAGATACTGTTTATCGCGAGTTTAATTGTAAAATTGTGCGTACTGTAAATATCGAAAATATGATTGGTGTGCGATCTCCTCAAATGAAAATGCTTGTAAAAGAGTTTGCAAAAGATGATGATAAGTACTTGTTCCTTAGTGAATTACCACATCAATATTATGAAGAAAATAATCTTCATGCCGCTATAGTCTCTTCTATTAGCAAAGATATCAATGTGGTGATGAAGTATGTTGAGGAATTTTTGCCTTATATAGATAATTGGGCAACTTGTGACTGCTTCAGCCCTAAAATATTTAAAAAATATCCTGATTTGGTGTATGAAAAAATACAGCAATGGATAAAAAGCAACCATACTTATACCGTAAGATTTGGTATAGTGTCTTTGTTACAGTTTTTCCTTGATGATAATTTTAAACCGGAGATTAATGACTTGGTACTTAGCGTTAAAAGCGATGAATATTATATCAATATCGCTATTGCATGGTATTTTAGTTATGCCCTGATTAAGCAATGGGATGCAAGTATTTATATCATTGAAAATAAAATTATGTCTAAGTGGTTGCATAATAAGTCTATACAAAAAGCAGTCGAAAGTTTTAGAATAACTGACGACCGTAAAGAATATCTAAAATCGTTGAGAATAAAATGAAATTAATTTTTAAAGAGTTTTCTGTAATAGATTATAACCGATATTATTTCCCTTATTGTGTGTATTGTATTAAAGAACAGGAAGATACATATAACGACATCTATTCTAAAGGTTTTTTGCCTTATACAAACGACTTTAATATCGAAGATGAAATTTATTATCTCGCACGAAGTGTTAAAGTCGATTTGACAGGAAAAATTTGGAATTATAAGCAATATAATGTTTTTAATAAAATGTTAAAAATATTCTCCGATGCAGACTTGAAGATACAATTGCTTGATAAACAGCTTGTTATTGCTGATGCGGATTTTAAAAAATGGTGCCTTCAAAATGCAAAAAATCATTTTTTGACAGAAGAAAGATTGAATTATATTTTAAGTCGCCCGTATTTAAAAAATATTTTAGTTCTTAAAAATACAGACCAAGTTCTTGCATATCAATTTGTTGTGGAAGAAAATAATAGATTTTTTCATACATGGTTTTCTTTTTATGATTTAAACATCAACATTAATGATTTTGGCAAATGGATAATCCTTAAAGTTATAGAGTGGTGTAAATCAAATAATTATGTCGATTACTATATTGGAACATGCTATTCTAAGCATGCTTTTTATAAATTGACATTAAGTCCGGCGACTTCCTATTTTGATGGTAGCACATGGAACACAGACATCTCTACATTAAAACAAAAATTGTTGATGGAATAGACGTGATATTGTATTTTTGCAATACTATTGAAAGCTCGATGATATTAATAATCATAAAAATTTTTATATCAAATAAATTTTAAAAATTTTAGAGTACATTTGCGAGTTGTAAATTTGATGCAACTCAAATAATTTTGTTCTATAAATCAATAAAATATATATGCTATGTCTTCAGTTATACAAAAAATTTTTTTTCTGAGTATCTTTATTTTAGTTTGTGTACAATCTTTTTCACAAGCTAATTATGGCTCTCAATATGATAATAGAGGTTTTGAAGAATGGGCAAATTATACGCCTTCAAATTCTAATAGTTATGAACCTCTTGATTGGCATGCTTTTATGTCGATGTCCGGTTCCGGTTTGTTTTATATTATTTTACAAAACAAGCAGATAGATGAATCTACAGCAGTTCGTCCGGAAAGTAGCGGCTCAAAAAGTGTCAGGATATTTCCATTACCTATAATGTCTTATTCTGTCAATGGCTTGATGACAAACGGCAGGTTGTGTCTTTATGGTACTTCGTTAGACAGTCCGGACAATTATATTACTTCTGATTTGACTGATGAGCATTTTAATACGCCTATAGAGGAGTCGCCGGATTCGCTGACTATATGGTATAGTTTTCGTTGTGATGATGAAACTCAGCAAGGTGCTATCGGAGCTTTCGTACATGGAGAAGGCGATTTCCGTGTTAAAGCAGATATGACTGTAAATACGCCGGAACTTGTAGTTGCAACAACGGCAATCAACCTAAGCAGAACTACTACTGCTAACTCTACAGACTATAATTGGCAACTTATTTCCATACCTATAGTGTTTACAGGTCCTTGCACAGAACCGGCATATATTTTATTTATGGCTACTACCAATATGTCTGTCGGCACAGGCTCCGGCACAGAGGATATGTTTTTCGATGATGTCTTGCTGATTTATAACCCCTCTCTCGAAACCGGCGAAATTGCCGAGACGTATCTGTTCTTTCCTGTAGATGAACAGAGTATAGAAATAGACATACCTTTTACCTTGATAGGTACCATGTCGCCCGAAAATCTTAATGCTCCGGCAAATGTCGTCACAGCACAACTGTCAGATGCTGACGGTAATTTCGATAACCCTATCGAAATCGGAAGCCTCCAAACTGATGAAAGCGGAACCATAAATGCTTTAATCAATGTTGCTGATGTTGTCAGCGGCGAAGGTTATAGAATCAGAGTTGTTTCTTCTAATTATCCAATGGTCGCTGAAGATAATGGCGTTGATATAACTATTGAAATTGAAACTATCCCTGCTACTTATATCGTTATTGTTGAGGTGTTTCCGGAAAATGCCGGCACAGTTACAGGCATCGGCGAATATGAAGAAGGTACGGAAGTCGTATTGGAAGCTGTCGCTAACGATGGATTCTCTTTTGTCAATTGGACTGAAGATGGTGTGGAACTGTCTATCGAACCGCTACTCTCTTTTATCGTAACCGAAAATAGAACTATTACAGCAAATTTTCATGATGATGTTGGTATCAACAAAATTGCCGAGCCTTCTGTAAAAGTGTTCCCTAATCCTGCTTCCGGCGTACTGTTTATAACCTCAGATTTTATGGTCGAAAAAGTCTCTGTATTCTCTTTAACAGGTGAAATGGTGCTTAATATTGATAATGTTAATTCTGATGAGTGTGAAATAGATGTATCTTCGCTTAAATCAGGATGTTATATAATCGTTGCTAAAGGCTGTGATGCTAATTATACTTGCAGATTTTTAATCAATTAATGCAAATTTCTATGGCTTACAACAATATATAATTGTTGCTGCTTTTTTTATGTTATATAAATTTTAATTATGATAAAAGATTGGATTAAAAATACTAATTGTGCCATTACTATTTGTGATGCAGATGGTTTTATTATTTATATGAATGAAAAGTCGATTTCTACTTTTTCTCGTGAAGGTAAGTCATTGATAGGGCATAATTTAAAAGATTGTCACCCGCCTAAAGCGTGGTCAAAGATACAAGAACTGATTACTACCGGCGGTTCAAATGCCTATACTATTGAGAAAAACGGCGTGAAAAAAATGATATATCAAACGGCGTGGTTTGAAGAAGATAAAGTTGGTGGTTTGATTGAAATATCAATGGTGTTGCCTGATGTTGTGCCTCATTATGTTAGAGAGTCTAAATAAAAAAACGGGCTTGTAAAACCCGTTTTTTGTGAGATATACTGGAATCGAACCAGTGACCTCTTGCCTGTCAAGCAAGCGCTCTAAACCAACTGAGCTAATATCTCTTTCGCGTTGCAAATGTAACGCATTTTTTTGAAAAAAAACACATTCTGCTAAAAATATTATCTTATCATTTATGTTATTCTGCAATTTATATGAAAACACATTATACAATACCAATATTTATCCCCGAAAAAGCATGCCCTTTCAGATGTTTATATTGTAATCAGCGAAATATTTCTGATAGACAAGATTCGATTAGTCCCGCATCAGTAAAAGCTGTAATAGACAATTATCTTAATACGATACCTGCATCGGCGGGCAAGCGTATAGCATTCTTTGGCGGCAGTTTTACCGGCATGAGCATCGCAGAACAAAATCAATACCTTGACATTACTTTGCCTTACACAAAAAATAATCTTGTTGATGAAATACAACTTTCTACTCGTCCGGATTATATAAATCAGAAAATATTGGATAATCTGAAACAATATAAAGTTAAAATTATCGAACTCGGAGCGCAGTCTCTTGATGATGAGGTACTATCAAATTCAGGACGTGGACATACGTCTTATACTGTGCAAGAATCTTCAAAAATAATACTAAATAACGGCTTCGATTTAGGCTTACAAATGATGATAGGACTTCCCGGAGATACTATCGAAAAATCATTGATGACAGCACAGAAAATTATTGATTGGGGTGCCAAATATACAAGAATTTATCCGACTTTGGTCATCAAAGATACCGACTTGGAGGATATGTATAATAAAGGCTTGTATAAGCCGCTCTCGCTCGAAGAGGCTGTAGAATGGTCAAAATATTTAATGCAATTGTTTAATGATAATGGAGTAATAATTCTCAGGGTCGGACTTCATCCGTCAGAAGGCTTGCTTACCGGCAAAAATCTTGTCGCCGGTCCATTTCATGTGTCTTTTAAAGAACTTGTTATGACCGATGTTTGGAAAGACCGCCTGAGTAATGTTAAAGTTGAAGGAAAGAGACTTGTCATACATACAAACCCTCAACAAATTAATTACGCTATAGGCTATTGCAGCAGCAACAAAAAACAATTGCTTCAATCATTTGACTATGTGAATTTTGTTGCTGATGGCAACCTAAATACCGCTGACTTTTATTGCAGCGAGTCATAACCTTAGGGCGTATGACGGACAGCATAATTGTATGCAATGCCGCCGGCTCAACGCAACACTTCGTTTAATAAATCTTCTGAGACAAAAACAAATCTTAAATATTTGCATGAAGTCTTAGATATTGATAATATGGAATTATTTAACATTAAAACCAAATTACATAAAAATTGATTACCTTTGTATCGTTGTTAAATTTTTAAGTATGAAACAGATTATATTACCCCTTATTGTTGTTGCCATCGTGATTTGCGGATGCAATAACCCTCAAAATCTTAATAAAATGAATGTGATAGATAGTCAGATAGTTGATGCAACTATTGAGCAGATTGCTGTGGCATATCCTGATTATGACAAAGTACTGATTAAACGTGGTGTTACTCAAGTTGCCAATTTTTGGATGAACTCTGATGGTTCTCAAGATGAGTTTAAACAGTTTTGCATAGATAATTTTAAAGGAGATAAAAATAGCAAACAGCAGTTGTTTGAAACAATTCAGACTAATCTTGAAGTGCTGTACGGTAATTTCAACAAGATAAGTGTAGACCTTAAGTTGCCGTTGCATGTTGCTGATGGTAAGGAGATTACCCAGATAGATGAAATTTTTGGAGCTTGGGATCCTTATGCTCATCTTGCCGATGATATGTATGCTGACAAAGTGGCTTTTATCATCATGCTGAATTTCCCGTTTTATAATCTTGATGAGAAGAATACATTGGGTAAAACATGGTCTCGTCAGGAGTGGGCTTATGCGAGAATGGGTGACGTATTTTCTTCGAGAGTGCCTGCGGAGTTGAGTCAGAAGTTGGCAAAGGCTAGTTCTGATGCCGATAATTATATCTCCAATTACAATATTGTGATGGGAAATCTGCGAAACGAAAATTCCGAAAAATTGTTTCCTGATGGTATGAACCTTATTTCTCATTGGGGCTTACGCGATGAACTGAAATCTAATTATGCTAATAAAGATAACGGCTTAGAAAAACAAAAGATGATATATGAGATTATGAAACATATTATATATCAGACAATTCCGCAGCAAGTTATTAATAATGACGAATATGTATGGTATCCGCAGTCGAATAAGGTGTTAAAAGACGGAAAGCCGGTTGATGTGGTTGCTGAGCCGAACACACGCTATGAGCAGTTGTACAATATATATCTGGCGCAAAAGGC
Organism: Bacteroidales bacterium; assembly: GCA_023230285.1. Taxonomy (GTDB): domain Bacteria; phylum Bacteroidota; class Bacteroidia; order Bacteroidales; family BM520; genus RGIG7150. Next base: position 10,353 of record JALNXP010000012.1, read on the forward strand.
TATTGATGATTTTTGTCCTACTTACCCTACTTATGTTCAAAGGTCGTTTGACCAGCAGATGGAGGTGTCATACAATCAGATAGAGCAAATGTTTACCGATTTTGTCAGTTCTCCGGAAGTTGCGAAGGTTGGTAAGATGATTTCCGAGCGACTTGGCAGAGATTTAGAGCCTTTTGATATTTGGTATGACGGCTTTAAGTCGCGTAGTAATATCTCTGAAGATTATCTTAGTGAACAGACGAGAGCGTTGTATCCTGATGTTGCAGCTGTACAGAACGGCTTGCCGTCAGTTTTGTGTAAACTCGGCTTCGCCGATGATAGGGCAGTGGAGATATGTTCTATGATAAAGGTTGATCCTTCGCGTGGCGCAGGACATGCTTGGGGCGCTCAAATGCGTGGCGACAAAGCTCGTCTCCGTACCAGAATCGCCGAAGATGGAATGGATTATAAAGGTTATAATATCGCGGTCCACGAGTTCGGACATAATGTCGAACAGACAATAACCCTCAACGATGTGGATAATTATATGATGAATGGTGTCCCTAATACAGCTTTTACGGAAGCTTTGGCTTTCGTTTTTCAAACTCGTGATTTGGAGTTACTTGGAATTAAAGATGATAATCCGGATAAACAGGCAATGCAGACTTTGGATATTTTCTGGGGCTGTTATGAAATTATGGGCGTGGCTCTTGTAGATATGAAAACATGGAAATGGCTGTACGAAAATCCTGATGCCGGCGTTGCAGAACTTAAAGAAACTATAATCAAGAATGCAAAAGAAATATGGAATATGTATTATGCTCCTGTTCTTGGCAGTGAAAATTCGCCGATACTTGCAGTTTATTCTCACATGATAGATATTCCTTTGTATTTGCCGAATTATCCGTTTGGACATATAGTTCAATTTCAGTTAGAAAAGCAGATAGAAGGTAAAAATATTGCTGATGAAATTCAAAGAATTTTCCCTGCCGGACGATTAACACCGAATATCTGGATGAATAATGCTGTTGGAAGCGATGTTTCGGTAGAGCCGTTGCTCGAAGCCGTACGCAAGATTGTGGATTAATCGGAGAATACAAACATGCGACACCGAAGGTGGTCGCATGTTCTTATCTGTTGCAATTATTATAATTTGCCAATAGATTTGTTGTATTTTCCCTGCCATTCAAAAAATGCAAACACCGCAATTATCGTAAATACAAGATATTGGATTGCCGTAAAATACAAATGTTGCCATATATAAAACGGTATACAAATGAAGTCGGCAATAATCCAATAAATCCAGCACTCTAACTTTTTTCGTGCCTGCAAAAACATTGCTATCAAAAACAAAGAAAACGTAAAAGTATCTACATACATCACTCCGGACATTATATAGCCTGTGTCAGAATGTTTAAATAACCTGATAAATCCTATTAAAAGTAAATATAATACGGTGGCGGTTATGATGTAAATTGTTTGGTGTTTACCTGATAATTTTGATATTTCAAGAGGTTTGTTGTCTGATGATTTATGTGTCCACGCATACCATCCGTAGATGCTGATTATGGTGTAATACAGGTTGATGCATGAAACGGCGTACAACTTTCCCATCAGCAATATATATACGTAGATAGTAGTACTTATAATGCCGATGGGGTATGTAAGTATATTTTCTTTTTTTGCTAACCATACACCGGCAATGCCAAGTGCAGCGGCGATGATTTCAAGAATTAGGTTAATATCCATGTGATTTTATGTCAAAATAAAAGTCTTCGACTTTAAAGCCGAAGACTTTTATTTTTCAAGTATTTTTTTATTATTTTCTTTGTATTGCTTTAACGGCGGCGTTGACTATGGCATCTGATGTCAAGTTATACAGTTTCATCAGTTCATCGGGTGTGCCGCTTTGTCCCCATTGGTCAAAGATAGCGACAGCTTCGACAGGGACAGGGTACTCGCGACAGAGAAGTTGCGAAATAGAGTCACATAAGCCGCCATTGATTTGATGTTCTTCAGCGGTGACAACACAGCCGGTCTTCTTTACGGAGTTTAAAATTGCGTGATTGTCTAACGGTTTGATAGTGTGAATGTTGATGATTTCGGCATCTATTCCCATCTCTTCTAACTTTTTACAAGCCTGAATAGCTTCCCAGACCATTATGCCTGTTGCAAAAATGGAAATATCTCTGCCAACATCTAATAACTGAGCTTTACCTATAACAAAATCTTGAGCAGCCGTAGTGAACACTACTTGTTTAGGACGTCCGAAGCGCAGGTAAACAGGACCTTCATATTCCGCTACAGCGAGGGTGGCAAGTCGTGTTTGCTCATAGTCGCAAGGTACGACAACTGTCATTCCGGGCAACATCTTCATCATGCCGATGTCTTCAAGTGTCTGGTGAGTTGCTCCGTCTTCTCCGAGAGTGATGCCGGCGTGTGAAGCACATATCTTGACATTCTTGTTGGAGTAAGCTACAGCTTGTCTTATCTGGTCAAACACACGGGCGGTAGAAAAGTTGGCAAATGTGCCGGTAAAAGGTATCTTGCCGGCAGTGGCAAGTCCGGCAGCAACGCCTATCATATTTGCTTCAGCTATGCCCATCTGATAAAATCTGTCAGGAAATGCTTTCGCAAATTCGTCCATCTTAACAGAACCTGTGAGGTCGGCACATAATGCTACAATATTTGGATTCTTAAGCGCAGCTTCGTAAAGCCCTTTGCCAAAACCTGAACGTGTATCTTTTTTGTCTAATATAGGGAAATCTTTCATGATATATATTTTAAATAATGATAAAATGTTATTGATAAATTACAAATATTAATAGTCGCCGAGAGTTTCGGGTATCTGAGATAAAGCGTTGGCAAGTTGCTCATCGTTAGGAGCGACACCGTGCCATTTATGAGAATCATACATAAAATCGACACCGAAGCCCATTTTTGTATTTAAGATGATAACAACAGGCTGTCCTTTATGAGCTGCTGATTTTGCTTGTTCCAGTCCGGTAACCACCTCTAACATGTTGTTGCCGTTTATGTTGATGACATGCCAGCCGAAAGCTGTCCATTTTTCGCTGAGGTTTCCGAGAGAGTTTACGTCTTCTATAGTTCCGTCTATTTGCTGATGGTTATAGTCAATAGCGGCGATTATGTTGTCAACATGTTTAGAAGCTGCGAACATGGCGGCTTCCCATATTTGACCTTCTTGCAGCTCTCCGTCACCGTGGAGCGTAAATACGAGGCTGTCGTCGTTATCGGCTTTCTTGGCGAGAGCATGTCCGATGCCTACGGATAAGCCTTGTCCGAGAGAGCCTGATGCAGAGCGTATGCCGGGTAATTTGTGAGACAATGAAGGGTGTCCCTGAAGCCTAGAGCCGATTTTGCGGAGAGTACTTAGCTCCGATACGGGATAATAACCTCTGCGGGCAAGTACGCTATACCATGCCGGACATACGTGTCCGTTGGAAAGATAAAAAATATCTTCATCTTTCCCTTCAATAGTAAAATGAGATGGGTCAACATTCATCTCTTTAAAATAAAGAGCTGTCAAATAATCAGTACAACTTAAAGACCCACCCGGATGACCTGACTTGGCACCGTTAATCATTCTTAAAACATCTCTGCGAACTTGTGCAGCAACATCTTGTAATTCTTTTACGTTCATTATTATTAATATTTAGTTGATTGAATTTCTTTCTATTAAAATTATTATGCAAATTTGAACATGGAAATTATTGCCGGATAATTTCTATTCGTTGATTTTTTTCAACATTGGAACGAAACAATAGTCGCCATGTTGAGTTTGAGTAAATTCAGTTTCGCTTGTTTTTTCTATCAAGCACATTTTCTGGCAGTTGTTTTCATCATCAATGGGGATTACCATTCGTCCGCCTATTTTCAGTTGCGATTTTAGGTCTTCTGGAATAAAAGGTGCGGCGGCGGTGACAATAATTCTGTCAAAAGGAGCGAATGTCTTTAGCCCTTTGTAGCCGTCACCGAGAAAGCACTTTATGTTGGGATATGAAGCAGCAAGAAAGGTTTTGGTGCGAAAATAAAGCTCTCTTTGTCGTTCGATGGTAAAAACTCTGGCACCCATTGCCGAGAGTACTGCAGCTTGATAGCCCGAGCCGGTGCCTATTTCCAGTACTTTCATCCCTTTAGAAATTTGTAATAGCTCAGATTGTGCTGCTACAGTAGAGGGTTGAGAAATTGTTTGCCCACAGCCAATGGAAAAAGGCTTGTCTTCATAAGCGTATTCTACAAAGCCGGAGTCTATAAAGAAATGACGAGGCACATTAAAAATAGCCTCTAAAACTACTTCATCGCAAATGCCGTTTTTCCGGATTTGATCTACTAATTTTCTGCGTAATCCCTGATGTCTATAATTATCTTCCATTATCACTAATTGAAAGTGCGAATTTAATACATAGTTTCAACAAATTTATTACATTTGCAAAAAAAATTTTTTATGCTGAAAATCGGAGTTCTTGGAGCCGGTCATATAGGCAAGATACATTTAAAATGTATTAAAAATATCCCTGAATATGAGCTTGTTGGCTTTTATGATATAAATGATGATGTCGCTCGTAGCGTTGAAAAAGAATTTGGAATAAAATCTTTTAATACCATAGAAGATTTAGTTTCTAAAGTAGATGTTGTGGACATAGTTACGCCAACTATTAAACATTTTGAGTGCGCATCAGTAGCTTTAAGACAAAACAAGCATGTTTTTCTTGAAAAGCCCATAGTCGCTACTCCGTTGGAAGCGAGGCACTTGGCTGAAATTGCCGACGAAGCTAACGTCAAAGTACAAGTTGGTCATGTAGAACGATTTAACCCTGCTTTCTTGGCTGTTGAAGATAAAATAAAAGATCCAATGTTCCTTGAAGTTCATAGGTTGTCACAGTATAATTCACGCGGAACAGATGTCCCTGTCATCTTCGATTTAATGATACACGATTTAGATATACTCCTGCATTTGGTTAAATCAAAAGTTAAACATATTAGCGCCAGCGGTGTCCCCATTATCAGCAGCACAGCAGATATAGCTAATACAAGAATAGAATTTGAAAATGGTGCAGTCGCTAATCTTACAGCCAGCAGAATGTCAATGAAGAAAATGCGTAAGTGTAGAATATTTCAAAAAAATGCTTACATTACTGTGGATTTTCTTGAAAAAAAATCGAAAATTATCAGCATATCGGACGAAATAGACGAAAATAACCCGTTCGCTATGTGCCTCGAATCTAATGACGGCAAAATTAAACAACTGTCTTTTGAAGAACCTGAAGTCCATGATATTAACGCTATTCAAACAGAATTACAGAGCTTTTATGATGCTATCGTTAATAATGTTGAACCGGTTGTAAGTATGAATGACGGTATTGCAGCTTTGGAGTTGGCTCATCAAATTAATGAACTCGTAATGAAATATCTAAAAATATTTACAGACTTAAAATAAATATTGCTTTTATACGTTTGATATTTGTTAGATTGTTACCATGAAGAATTTTTATTTTATTGTCTTATCATTTATCATCTCAACTTTGCTGCTCTCTTCCTGCAACTATAATGATGTTGATGGTATACCTGCTTATATAACTGTTGATACAACTTATTTTAATGTTAACTATCCGAGTATTCAGGGTAGCAGCAGCCATAATATTAGCGAAGTGTGGGTTTATGTCGATAATACTATTCAGGGAGTGTACGATATTCCGGTTACTTTCCCGATTATAGCTTCCGGTGCTACAGCTATAAAAATGCGTGCAGGAATAAAAATTAATGGCGTTTCAGGTCAGTGGATTTATTATCCTTTTTATGACATCTGCGACTTCGGAGATGTTAACCTGACACGCGGAGAAATTACAACCCTTAATCCTACATTTACTTATTCATCTGCAGCCGATTTTGTTTGGATTGAAGATTATGAAAATATGTCAACTTCGTTGACTAAGTATGCCAACAGCGATACTACTATCACAATTCTAAATAAAAATGAAGGTGATGTGTTTGAAGGATTCTTTTGCGGAAAGATTGTGTTAGAAGATGATAGAACATATTTTGCAATAGCTAATGCTGACGGTTTTGCCGATTTGCCGGTAGATGGAAGTGCCGTCTATTTGGAACTTAATTATAAAATAGATACGGTGATGTGCGTTGGCGCAATCGCTCAATACGACAGCGGTACCGACATACAATACCCTATTGTGTATCTTAAGGCTACCAATACATGGAAAAAGATATATGTTAACATAACTACTGCTCTGACAAATTACTATGCCGCCGAACATTTTGCTATCTATTTCTCAGGCGGCTCGTCTTCTTTAGAAACTATTGGAAAAAAAGAGTTCTGCATAGATAATATTAAATTACTTTATTAATAGCTATGAGTAAAAATATAAAACTGCAAACCGCAAGATGTGTGATAAGTGATTATGTAGCCGCTGTTGTAGCTTGGATTATCTTCTTTTTTATCCGTAAAAGTTTTGAAATCTACGATTTCAACAATTTATATATAAATATAATAACTGATAGAAACTTCTGGCTCGGATTGATAATAATTCCACTGTTCTGGCTATTGTTGTACGTACTTATCGGAACTTATCGCAAAATATTTCATAAGTCGCGACTTGCTGAATTGGGACAAACTGCCATCATCTCGGTTATAGGTTGTATCTTCTTGTTCTTTGTTATTATTTTAGATGATAATGTGGCTAATTATAAAGGTTATTATAAATATTTCTTTGTCCTTCTTTTTTCTCATTTTTTTATAACATACATCTGTAGATTGATTATCTCTACATCAACTATTAGAAAGATAGAGAAAAAAATTATTGGCTTTAATACTGTAATTGTCGGCAGTAACGGACATGCACTTGCTGTATATAACGAATTGAATGCTAAGTCGAACCATTCCGGAAATCTTTTTGTCGGATTTGTTAATGCAGTACAATATGACGATTATAAGTTAGAACAATTTCTACCACGTCTTGGCAACTATACAGAATTGTCTGAAATTATTGATAAATATAATATAGAGGAAGTCGTTGTTGCAATTGAACGCTCTGAATTAAAGATGGCTGAATCTATGATTTCTATCTTGGATAAAAAAGATGTGTCTATTAAGATACACCCCGTGATGCAAGATATTCTTTTTGGAGCTGTTAAAGCATCCGGAATATTCAATGTCCCGATGATTGAAATTAACCCCGAACTATTACCAATATGGCAGAAAGTTCTTAAGAGAATTTTTGATGTTATAGCTTCTTTTTTAGTGCTGATACTTGCATCACCAATATATTTATTTACTGCTGTCGGAGTAAGATGCTCTTCAAAGGGTCCTATATTTTATGGACAGGAAAGAATTGGAAAGAATGGAAAGCCATTTAAAATGTATAAATTCCGCTCTATGTATGTTAATGCCGAAGATGCAGGTCCACAATTATCTTCTAAAGGAGATGGCAGAATAACACCTTTCGGACATTTTATTAGAAAATATCGCCTCGATGAACTTCCACAGTTCTATACAGTCTTGCGTGGATATATGAGCATAGTCGGTCCACGACCGGAAAGAGAATATTATATCAATAAAATAACCGAAAAAGCTCCGTATTATCGCCTGCTGCTGAAAATACAACCCGGAATTACAAGCTGGGGGCAAGTTAAATACGGCTATGCGGAAAATGTTGACCAAATGATAGAAAGACTGCCTTACGACTTGCTGTATATCCAAAATATGTCTATCGCCATGGATTTCAAAATATTGATATTCACAGTGAAAATTGTCTTCCAAGGACGTGGCGTGTAAAAAATGTGTTTTATAAAATACAAAAATAGTTTTATAACCTTTTTTGAAAGATAACTAATATTTCTTTTTACCTTTGCAATCTTAATTTATAAAAAGATATTTTGATATGCAATTGATAGAAAAAGGCGGGAAAAATATACAATACGAAAAATATATACTCGATAACGGATTACAGCTGATATTACATGAAGAACATTCTAACCCCGTAGTAGCGGTGGCTATACTTTATCATGTGGGATCCAATAGAGAAGTTGTCGGCAAAACCGGATTTGCTCACTTTTTTGAACATACCATGTTCCAACGCTCAGAACATTTGAAACGCAACGAATTTTTTAGCAAAATCAATAATTTGGGGGGAAGTTTTAATGGCGGTACATGGGAAGACGGTACTATCTATTATGAAGCTGTTCCTAACGACTCACTCGAAAAAATCCTCTGGATGGAAGCCGATAGAATGGGCTTCTTTATCAATACTGTAAACCAAAAAGGATTAGAAAGAGAAATCGATGTGGTTATCAATGAAAAACGTCAAACAATGGATAATACGCCTTATGGATTTACCAAGTACGTACTCATAAATAATCTATATCCTAAGGAACATCCTTATAATCACACTGTTATCGGCGAAATGGACGATTTGAAAACAGCCACTATAGATGATGTTAAAAATTTCTATAATCAATATTATTCTCCTAATAATGCGACTTTAGTTATTTGTGGCGACATTGATACTGAAGTTGTTAAACAATGGGTGGAAAAGTATTTCGGAGAAATCAAAAAAAGACCGGCACCCGCAATGGTCGTTGTTGATGTGCCTGTACTATCTGAAAGTAAATTTTTATATCATGAAGATAAGTTTGCCAACATGCCGGAACTTTCAATAGTATTTCCTTGTCCTCCAATGTATAGCAAAGATTCTTACGCTCTGAATATCCTTTGCGACATCCTTTGCGACAGCAAAAAATCTCCTTTTTATAAAGTTATTGTCGAAGATAAACAACTCGCACCTTCTGTGTCAATATATCAAAATTCAAAAGAAATTTCCGGAGAGATTGTAATAAAAGTTAGAGCTTTTCCTGATAAATCTTTGCAAGATGTTTTTGAAGCTGTCAATGAGTCTTTTGAACGGTTTGAGCAACAGGATATTACGCAAGAAGATGTTAAAAGGCTGAAAAATGTTTTCCTTACACAGTTTTATAATGGCTTGTATTCCAATATGAATAAAGCATTTTATATTGCTGAAGCAAATACCTTTGGCGGTAGCCCTAATATGGTTGATTATGAGGTAGATATGATAAATGGTGTAAGCGTTGAAGATGTTAAAAACGTATTTGACAAATATGTAAAAAATAAATGTTTTGTTGCAACAAGTTTTGTGCCTGCCGGAAAAGCTAACTTGGCTGTAAAAGGTTCAAGCAAGGCTTACGTCAACGAGGAAAATGTTGAAGAACAGGATATACAATCTGAAGAAGGCGTAATTGTAGACGAAGATTATGAGTACACAGCTTCAAAAATCGATAGAAATATAGAACCGGAATTGTCGGTGTTGCACCCTGTGAAAATACCTCCAATATGGGACTATAAAACAAAAAATGGTATCAAAGTTATTGGTATTGAAGATAATAGACTTCCTTTAGTATGCTTTTCTATTGTCATTGAAGCCGGCTCTATTAATGATGAAATAGGGAAAGCAGGTACAGCTAATATTACAGCACAACTTCTAAATGAAGGTACAAAAAATAAATCGGCAGAAGAATTAGAAATAGCAATAAAAAATCTCGGAGCTTACCTTAATTTTCAGGGAAGAAAAGAATGGACATCTGTTTCGGGCTTCTGCTTGAAAGACAATTTCGCCGAATTGATGCAGCTGCTTAATGAAATCATCACTCTTCCGCGATGGGATGAAAATGAATTTGACAGAATTTTAAGACAGACAAAATCTAAAATAATTCAATCACAATCAGACCCTAAACGCATTGCCGATGATACCTTTTATAATATCATTTATGGACAAAATCACCCGATAGCTCTTCCAAACGAAGGTGATATTGATACTATTGACAATATTACGCTTGAAGATGTAAAGAATTTCTATCAAAAATATTATTCTCCTTCTATCAGCAAGTTTGTCGTTGTCGGTGATGTTGATAAAGCAAATGTGTTAACTTCAATTGCCTGTATTGAGCATGATTGGTCGGCTTTTGATGTTCAGAAATCTTATGTGCCGTCTATTTCAAGTATAATCAAAGACAAGTCGACTTTTGTCGAATATCCGGGCTTGCAGCAGTCAATTATATATTTAGGTAAAAATTCTTTAGCCCGCACCGATGCTGATTATGTGCCGGCTGTCGTTGCAAACTACAGATTAGGACAATCGTCCGGCAGTGTGCTGTTCCGCGTGCTGCGATTAGAGCATGGCTATACTTACGGCGCATATTCTTCGTTCGCAGCTAATAAAACTTTTGGCTCTTTCATGGCTTATTCAAGCGTTCAGGCTTCTGTTACGAAAGAGTCTGTCGAATTGTTCGAAAATATCATTAAAAATTATGGCGAAAACTATACTGAAGAAGATTTAATGATAACAAAATATTCGTTGAAACGTAAAGCAACAAGCCAATACGAAACACTTTCCGACCTTATTGATGTGCTAATGGAAATAGCAACAATGGATTTGCCTTATGACTTCGTCAATAGAGAGCAGGAAATAGTTGACAATATTACTTTTGACGAAATCAAAGAGATAATACGCAAACATCTTAATTTCAACGACATGCAATTTGTTATTGTCGGTAATGAAGATGTTGCTAAAGTTGTTGAATAAGATTATTCTTTTGTCAGCGCTTTAAAACCTTCGCCCATTATTTCATTGCTGTTGATAACGTTGATGAAAGCATTAGGGTCGATAGAGTGTATTGCGGATTTTAGTTTAACAAATTCGCTTCTTGAGACTGTGCAGTAAATCATTCTTCTTTCGGCGCCTTTATAAAGTCCTGTGCCTTTAAAGCAAGTTCCGCCACGAGATAAATCGTTGATGATTACATCTCTAATCTCATCATAATGGTCAGAGACGATAAAGATGGTTTTATAAGTTTTAATGCCGTCAATAACTGTATCAATAACCTTGCTTTCTACTACAATAAGTAAGATGGAATAAATCGGCAGTCTCACTTGACCAAAAGCTATAAATGTTGTCATTGTTATAATAGAGTCAACTATCAGTACTAAAGTGCCGAGAGATGCTTTAATATATTTATTGACTATCATGGCGATGATGTCGCTGCCGCCGGAAGTTGCGCCGGCTTTGAATATCATGCCAATTGCAAGACCGTAGATGACACCCGAAATCAGAGTGTTGAGGAAATAATCCGGTACAAATTTTAAACTGCCGGCAGGAGCATCGGGCAGCAATCCGTCATGAATTACCGGTTGATAGCCACAAACTGTTTCTAATGTCCAGACAAATACTAATATCAATATTGTGGAAACAACTGTTTTAGCTCCAAAACGAGGTCCTAATATCCATGTGCCTATCAGCAGCAAGGGAATGTCCATGCATAAAGCATAATAACTTATCTTCCAAGGCCATAATGTGTTGAAAACGTTGGCTAAACCGTAAGTTCCTCCGGGAGCAAGTCTGTACGGGTTCACAAACATAACGTCGCCTACAGCAAATAAGGCACAACCCAATACGATTAAACAATATGAAACAAAACGTTCTTTTGTCAAAAAAGACTTCTTTTTTGTCAGATTCATAAAGCCCCCTTTCT
>JALNXP010000004.1 GCA_023230285.1 Bacteroidales bacterium
ATTAATAAGTCTATTACTCCGATGAAACCTTTCGGCACTCCGTCAGGATGTTTTCTGTACCACCTCGAAACAGGTAAGATGATGAGCAGCAGTACTATACAATTGATGAAAATGCCTATAACATTTTTTGTTATAGATAAATCGAGCGGGCGAATTTCTTCACCGCTACCGTTGACCTCTACTATCTTTCCGGCGTGTTTCCCGTCTTCTTTGCCTATACTGAGACCTTCGTAACACTCTGTGTGATGAAATACAGATGACATAAAAACATGAAAACCGCTTGTCTTGCTGTAAATAATTACAGGTAAAGGTATTGTGATGTGCTTTTCTCCTATGGTTATTATGTGCCACTCGTAAGAATCGCCTGTATGCTCAAATATAATCTTGCTTACATTTAATTTCTCGGTCGCTTCTTCTTCGCTGCCGGCACATTGCACCTTGCTCGGAACAAGTATCAAAAATATTAAAGATAATATGAAAATAATACGTTTCATCTTATTATTTTTCTTTTGTCATTTGGATAAAAAGCCAACTTTCGAGGGTTAAACAAATAAAATAAAATAACATAAACACAACAACAAATGCTATATTGTTGATAGCTACTAACTTAATGTATAGTAACGCAAAAACCAAAAATATGATGAATTTGATACCGCGAATAAGCCAATAAAGTTTGAAATTTACTTCGTGTTTTTTATTGTAAATATTTATTAATATTAAATTACTTGCCAACATCACAATTAAAGTCAATGCCGGAATAACAGGATACAACGCAAAATAGAATTGTGGCATGAAATATTTAAGCCATGCAAATCCTATGATGCCCAAAAGGATAATAATTATAGAGCTTATTATCAGTTTATTTTTCATTGTTATTTTTATTTAAGTAAAGGTACTTCTACGCACATAGATACTACATTATTTCTGATTTCCAAGAAGCCGCCGCTAATAGTTAATTCGTTGAGGGTGTCACTGTTGTCTTTATATTTTATGATACCTACTTCGAGTGCGGAAATCATATTAGCGTGGTTTTCAAGTATTACGAAAGGGCGATTGTTAATACATGGGACAAGTACATAGTTTGTATTGCCGTCATAAAACGTTTTTTCCGGTGATAATATCTTGAGAGTCATCTTCTTCTATTTATTAGCATTACCCAAAAGTGCCTCGCCTTTTTTAACAGCATCTTCTATAGAGCCTACATTCAAAAAAGCCATTTCGGGCAGATAATCTACTTCACCGTTAAGAATAGCTTTGAATCCTTTGATAGTATCGTCTATGTGTAGCATAACGCCCGGGATACCTGTAAATTGTTCAGCCATGTAGAAAGGTTGTGATAAAAATCTCTGGACTTTTCTTGCGCGGTTGATAGTCAATTTATCTTCTTCGGAAAGTTCGTCCATACCTAATATAGAGATAATATCCTGCAACTCTTTTTGGCGTTGTAGGATTTGTATTACTTTTTGTGCTGTATTGTAATGGTCTTCGCCGACTATTTCGGGTGTCAGCATACGTGATGAAGAATCGAGCGGGTCTACAGCGGGGAAGATGCCGAGTTCGGATATTTTTCTACTCAAGACGGTGTTAGCGTCCAAGTGGGTAAATGTTGTAGCCGGAGCAGGGTCGGTGAGGTCGTCAGCAGGAACGTAGACTGCTTGTATTGATGTAATAGAGCCATTTTTTGTAGAGGCTATTCTTTCTTGCATTGCGCCCATTTCGGTAGCAAGAGTAGGCTGGTAGCCGACAGCGGAAGGCATACGTCCGAGTAATGCCGAAACTTCGGAGCCTGCTTGTGTGAAACGGAAAATGTTGTCGATGAAAAAAAGTATGTCGTGACCGCCAGCAGCAGCATCACGGAAAGACTCTGCTACCGACAAACCTGATAAAGCTACCGAAGAACGTGCTCCGGGAGGCTCATTCATTTGTCCAAAGACAAGTGTGGCTTGCGATTTTGCCAATTCATGGTAGTCAACTTTGGATAAATCCCAATTTCCGGCTTTCATGCTTTTCATAAATTCGTCGCCATATTTTATGACACCGGATTCCAACATCTCGCGCAAAAGGTCGTTACCTTCACGTGTACGCTCGCCGACACCCGAAAATACCGAATAACCATTGTAGCCCTTGGCTATATTGTTGATGAGTTCCATTATGATGACGGTTTTTCCGACACCTGCACCGCCGAAAAGACCTATCTTGCCACCTTTGGCGTATGGTACCAACAAATCTATAACCTTGATGCCTGTGAACAAGATGTCCTCTACCGTAGTCAGGTCTTCAAACTTAGGTGGCTCTCTGTGAATAGGATACGCATTGCTCTTGTCTAATAACTTAAGACCATCAATGGCATCACCGGTAACATTCATCAGTCTTCCTCTGATTTGGTCGCCTATAGGCATGGTAATCGGTGAACCCGTAGCCGTAACTTTCATGCCACGCATCAACCCATCAGTGGAGTCCATGGCAACTGTACGTACAATACTTTCACCAATGTGCTGCTGAACTTCAACAATTAAAGGCTTGTCATTACTTCTTTCAACTTCAAGAGCTTCGTGTATCTTTGGTAAGAAACTCCCTTCGTCTGAACTCTTAAATTTAACATCAACAACAGGACCTATGACCTGAGATATCCTGCCAACCAATTTTGTCATACTAAGCTATTAAAATTTTGCAAATATATCAATAATAATAGAATATTCTGTTTAAAAAAAAACAAAAAAATAAGCGACATTGTGTAAGAATGCCGCTTGTTTTTTTTGAAAATTATGTTCGATTAGAAGTTTAACAAGAAACTCAACATAATACCTGCGGCTACGGCTGAACCGATGACACCGGAAACGTTTGGTGCCATGGCGTGCATCAACAGGTGATTAGATGGGTCGGCTTTCAAGCCTTCTATTTGTGCTACTCTTGCGCTGTCAGGAACAGCAGATACGCCTGCAGCCCCGATAAGCGGATTTATTTTATTGTCTTTTTTGAGAAATAGATTCATCACTTTTGCAAAAAGTACACCGCAAGCGGTAGCTATGATGAAAGATAAAGCTCCTAAAACAAATATCATTATGGATTTATCTGTTAAAAAGACTGTTGCCTGCGTTGAAGCTCCTACGGTGACACCCAATATTATTGTGACAATGTCAATTAAGGCGTTACTTGCAGTATTAGCAAGACGTTTGGTAACACCACTTTCTTTTAAGATGTTGCCAAAAAACAGCATACCTAACAACGGTAAAGCACTTGGTGCGATGAAACAGGTGAGTATCAGACCAATAATAGGGAAGAACATTTTCTCTCTTTTTGATACTGCCCTCGGCGGTTTCATTTTTATCTGTCTTTCTTTTTTTGTTGTCAGAAGTTTCATTACAGGTGGTTGGATAACAGGTACCAAAGCCATATAAGAATAGGCTGCTATAGCAATAGGTCCGATGAGGTTGTCGACTGTTTTTCCTGCGAAAGCTCCTGTGTGCATGATGTTTTTTCCGTTAGCCAACATTGATGACATAAAGATAGCTGTAGGACCATCTGCACCGCCGATGATGCCTATTGCGCCTGCTTCAGGAGGTGCGAAGCCTAACATCAAGGCACTCCAGAAGGTGATGAAAATGCCTATTTGTGCCGCAGCACCCAATAACATCAATCTCGGACTTGATATAAGCGATGAAAAGTCTGTCATGGCACCTATACCTAAAAATATCAATGGTGGATATATACCTTGAGTAACACCGAAGTACAGGTAGTTCAAAACACTGCCCTGTTCATAAATGCCTACTCTTAATCCTGCACCTTCCATAAATGGAATGTTACCTATGATAATACCTACACCTATCGGTATCAGCAGCAAAGGCTCATATTCAAATCTGATTGCAAGGAAGATGAAAATTAAACCTACTACTATCATTATAAGGTGTCCTCTTGTACAGTTTGCAAATCCGGTGTATCTTAAAAACTGTTTCACTCCGTCAAAAGCATCCGACTCATCAACAGTTTGTGCGGGTTCTGTAACGTTGGCAACAGCTTGAACTTCTTCACCGTTCTGCGGCTGAACGCTTGTTCCTTCTATAGCTGCTTCTTTGTTTTGTGTGGAATCATTACCGGTGACGAAGGCAGAACCAAAAAGTACTACAAGGACTAAAAATATCATTGTTGCAGCTTTTTTTACCGGCGAATATTTCTTCAATATATTATTATTCATACGTCTTGTTTGTTTTTAATGTGTTATAATACCCATTTTAAGCCAAAGCCGTTATCATGAGTATTTCAAACTAATCTATTCTTATTTTACTTAATAAACATCTATATATATAAGGTGTTATTTAATTTCGATAAGCATTGCGCCTTGTAAAACAGAGTCGCCAACTTTAACATGAATTTTGGTAACAGTGCCATTCCCTTCAGCAAGAACGTCATTTTCCATTTTCATTGCTTCGTATACTAATAATTTCTGCCCTTTAGTAACCGAGTCACCCTCTCTTACTAAAATATTCAGTATGTTGCCCGGCAATGGAGCTTTAATGAATTGGGCTGTTCCTGATGGTGAACCACTGACAGTTGCCATGTTTGTTGAAGCTGAACTGCGCACTAATGTAGGTGTCTTCGGCGGTACTATGTTAGGTGCGCCTTTTTCCGTTTTTACATTGTAAGTGGTGCCATTAACATCAAGAGTAATTATGTCGTCTTCATGTTTCAAAATTTCAACATTATATTTGTTTCCGTTTATGTTAAAACTATATTTTTTCATACGTCTTTTATTTTTTTTATTGATGTACTAAGTGTTCATTGAAAAATTTTCTTTGACAAAATGTTATGAACGCCTGTCTTTTTGTTGTTTGATTTTATTTGGATATTTGATTTAAAAATTGATGTTTGTCTGACCATGGAGATTGACGTCTGATTTCTTTTGTGTTGACAGTCAAAACATTGCTCTCATAGTCGTGAAGATCGTTGAAATATAGGTGTAGAGCGCAGCTTATAGCAGCGTTTACTTCTCCTGACATAAAGTCGACATTAATATCTGTGGAAGGCGTTTGCGGTTGAGTTTTTTTAGTTGTATGTTTAATGTTTAATTGCATTATTTTTGGAATAATTCTGTATATTACTGATAAAAATAATAATGCGAGGAATACCACTAAAATTCCGACTATCCCTATTGTTAGCGCAAAGCCGTCAAATGCTGACCAATCCCATGTTATTGCTAATATATTCATAATAAATTATTTGATGATTTTACAATGGTAAATTGGAATGTTTTTTAGGTGGCATTGAGTCTTTTTTGGTAGAGAGAGTGCATAAGGCTCTGATAATTCTGAAACGGGTGTTTCGTGGTTCAATTATGTCGTCAATGAAGCCGAATTTTGCTGCTTGATAAGGATTGGCAAACATGTCTTGATATTCTTTTTCTTTTTCTTTGAAAAATTTATCTTTTTCTTCTTTGTTGGTTATATCTTTGAGAGCTTTACTTTCGAGGACTTCTATGGCACCTTTGGCACCCATTACGGCGATTTCTGCTGATGGCCATGCGTAGTTTGCGTCAGCACGCAGTTGTTTGCAGCTCATTACATCGTGAGCACCGCCGTAAGATTTTCTGAGAGTGATGGTGATTTTTGGAACAGTTGCTTCACCAAATGCGAATAGCAGTTTTGCACCATGAATGATGATGCCGCCATATTCTTGTCCTGAACCCGGAAGGAAGCCCGGAACGTCAACAAAAGTAATAATAGGAATGTTGAAAGCATCACAGAAGCGTACAAAACGCGCACCTTTTCTTGAGGCTTCTATGTCTAAAACGCCGGCATAATATTTTGGCTGATTAGCTACAATGCCTACCGGCATGCCGTTGAATTTGGCAAATCCTACGATGATGTTTTTTGCATAGTTGCTGTGAACTTCCAAAAATTCGTGATTATCTATAACTGAATGGATTATGTCAAGAACGTCATAAGGCTGATTTGGATTGTCGGGGATGATTTCGTTGAGAGAATCTTCAAGTCTGTCGATAGGGTCATCACAAGGTGTGACGATAGGGTCTTCCATATTGTTGTTAGGAATGTACTCGAGAAGTTTTCTAATCAGCATGATACCTTCTTGCTCGTCAGCCACTTTAAAATGAGCAACCCCTGATTTAGATGCGTGAACATTTGCGCCACCAAGGTCTTCGGTTGTGATGTCCTCACCCGTTACGGTCTTTGTTACTTTAGGTCCTGTAACAAACATGTATGCGTTTTGTTCACTCATGATGATAAAATCGGTTAATGCCGGTGAATATACTGCACCGCCGGCACAAGGTCCAAAAATCGCTGAAATTTGTGGTATAACGCCGGAGGCAATGATGTTACGCTCAAAAATCTCTGCATAACCGGCAAGGCTTGTGACACCTTCTTGAATACGGGCACCACCACTGTCGTTGATACCTATCAACGGCGCACCTACTTTTAACGCTTGGTCCATGATTTTGCATATCTTTTGTGCAAAAGTTTCAGATAAACTGCCACCCATAACGGTAAAATCTTGTGAAAATACATAGACAATTCTGCCGTCTATGGTGCCATGTCCGGTTACAACACCATCGCCAAGAAAAAGTTGTTTCTCTAATCCGAAGTTGTTGCACCTGTGGGTTACAAACATATCGTATTCTTCAAAACTGCCTTCATCTAAAAGCATCAAAATTCTTTCTCTTGCAGTAAATTTACCTTTTGCATGCTGTGCTTCAATGCGGCCGACACCGCCCCCTAACTGAGCTTTCTGTCTTAGCTCAATCAGCTGATTTAGTTGTTCTTGATTGTTCATGATATATTATTTGTTCTTGATTCTTTTCTTTTTTGATTTTTATCAGACTATTTGTTCGGGTCTTCACATAATTCCGTCAAAACGCCAAACGAAGATTTAGGGTGTACGAAAGCTATACTCAAACCTTCTGCTCCTTTGCGTGGAAATAAGTCTATAAGCCTTACATCTTTAGATTTTAAATCGTCTAATGATGAGGCTATGTCATCTACTGCAAAAGCAATGTGATGTATGCCCTCACCTCTTTTTTCGATAAATTTTGCTATTGTACCCTCAGGGTCGGTAGATTCCAATAATTCTATCTTGGTTTGACCTACTTTTAAAAATGCAGTCTTTACTTTCTGGTCTTCTACAACTTCTACGTTGTAACATTTAAAACCTAATACACCTTCGTAATAAGGCAGACTCTCCGCAATGCTCTTAACAGCAATGCCAATATGCTCTATGTGACTGATATTCATAATACTTATATATTTTATGATTTTAAACTGCAAAGGTAATGTTTTTTCTTTAATATTTTACTTTTAATGTTTAAGTTTTTCATTTGTGAGATATTGCCTGCAAAAGCAATATTTTATTATCTTTGTCGTTTGTTATAAAACTAAAATTTTTAATATGAAGTTAAAATCCCTTGTGGTCATATTATTATTGATAATATTTGGTAATCAGTCGTTTACACAAAATTTGTCGGGCGAAATACAGGATAATCCATCGTATATAGAGGCTTGCGAAATTTATAATTCCGGAAATTATGTTGCTGCCATGCACCTCTTTGAAAAACTTTATGCTTCTAACACAGATGAAGATAATTTTTCACAGAAAGCTAATTCGTTGTACTTTCTGGCTGTTTGCTATGAGAAAACCGGAAATGTGCAATCTGCTGAAAAATATTTGTATGAATTTCTTGACTTATATCCCGAAAGTATAAATAATCAGTCTGCTAAATGGGAACTCGCCGGCATTTGCTTTGATAAAAAAAATTATAAGGCTGCATTGCAACTTTACGAGAATGTAAATATCTTTAAACTTAATGCAGAAGAAAAAGAAAAGTTTTTCTTTAATAAAGGTTATTGCTATCTTAAAATTGATGATTTGGATAATGCCGCTTCATGCTTCTTTGAAATTAAAGATAATAAATCGGACATCGGAAAGGCTGCAGCTTATTATTATGCTCATATCTCTTTTGATAAACAAAATTATGAGTCGGCACTTCAGACGTTTCAAAAACTTGTTGATGATGCCGAATTCGGCACTACATCAACTCATTATATAGTACGTATTTTATATGTTCAAGGGAAATATGATGAAATTATTTCAATGGCAGATAATATTAAACTTTTGAAAAATAAGAAAAATAGTGCTGAAACCGAGAAAATTATCGCAGATGCTTATTTCCAAACAGGAAATTATGATAAAGCTTTGCCTGCTTTGCTTAAAACGGCTTCCTCCGCTTCACGCTATCAAAATTATCAGATTGCATACTGCTATTTTAAAAATAATGATTTTGCAAAGGCAATACCGTATTTTGAAAAGGCAACTTCAACAAATGATGAACTCGGACAAAATGCTTTTTATCATCTGGGGTTATGCAATTTAAAAACCAATAATAAAAAGTTTGCTGCAACAGCTTTTCGTGAAGCTCATAAATTAAATTACAATGAACAGATTAAAGAAAATGCTTTGTTTAATTATGTCAATATTGTATATGAAACAGGTTTTGACCCTTATAATGAAGCAATTAGCGCATTGCAGCAGTTTATTGACGACAATCCGGCTTCGCAGCACCTCGATGATGCTTATTCTTTCTTGGCAAATTTGTATTTATCTACTAAAAACTATAAAAATGCTCTCAATTATATCGATAAGTTGGATGTGAAAACGCCCGAACTGAAAATAGCTCATCAAAAAATTACGTATTCTACTGCACTTGAAACTTTTGAAGCCGGCAAATATGAAGATGCAATATCAATGTTCAGAACTTCACATAAGTATGGACTTGATAAAACTATTTCAGCTTCAGCAGCATATTGGATTGCCGAAAGCTATTATAAATCAGGAAATTATTCGGCAGCCATAGAAGAATATAAGAGCTTTCTCAAAATGCCGCTTGCTTATGACTTAGACATATATAATAATGCAAATTATTCTCTCGGATATTGCTATTTTAAACAAAAAAATTATGTTGATGCCGAAAAATTCTTCAGGAAATTTATAAATTCACGCACTCACTCCGATAAATTGCTGCTTTCTGACGCATGGAACAGAGTAGGCGACTGCTATTTTATTCAACATCAGTATAGTCAGGCTGTTAAGTCTTATAATCAAACAATTGAACTCAAAACAGGTAAAGTTGATTATGCTTATTATTATAAAGCAGTTGCTTACGGTGCTACCGGAAACCTTGATGCTAAAATTAGTACGCTGCAAGAGTTTCTGAAAATGTCTAAAACAACCTCCTTTAGAAGTAATGCACTCTTTGAACTTGCTAATACTTACACTCTTAATGAAAATGTAAATCAGGCAATTACAACTTATAAACAAGTTATAACCGACTACCCGAATACTACTTTTTCGGTTAAGTCAAAACAAAAAATCGGACTTTTGTATTATGCCCAGAATAAATATGACAATGCTTTGTCTTATTTAAAAGATGTGGTGGTTTCTTATCCGGGAACAATAGAGGCTAACGAAAGCCTTGCTTCTCTGAAAAATATTTATATAGAATTGAACAGAGTAGACGATTATATGGCGTTTGTTAACAGCTCGACGAATATCGTGACATCGGTTTCCGAAGCTGATTCTATGAGTTTTGCAAGCGCTCAAAATCTTTTCGCTGCACGGAAGTATGCGGAAGCTAAACCTATATTGCAAAACTATATAGCTGTTTTCCATTCCGGAGCATTTTTGCCCACAGTGTACTTTTATCTTGCAGAATGTTACTTCTTTGAAGAAAAATATGATTCGGCACAAATTTATTATCGTAATGTGACTGATTCGCCTAAAACAATGTTTACCGAAACAGCCGAAATACAGTCGGCTAAAATATATTTTTATAATCAGGATTATGAAAATTCTGCGAAATTGTATGAGAAAATCATTCAACAGTCTGATTATGATTATGTTATCAATGAAGCAAAAATTGCTTTAATGAGATGTTATGATGAACTTTCGGAATATGACAAACTGTATTCTTTATCTAAAGAGGTGATAAATATTCCGGAGATTGAGGCAGCTGTTTATGAGGAGGCAAAGCTAAATATTGCCCATTCTCAGTTTGGACTCGGTAAATATGATACGGCTTATTCGGAATTTTTATCTTTTGCAGAAAAATATAAAACGGAAAAAGGTGCCGAAGCTAAGTATTTTTGCGCTTTTATAGATTATCTTTCAGATGATTATCAAAAATCGGAAAAAGAAATTTTTGAACTTGTCGAAAATTATAATTCTTATGATTATTGGGTCGCACGCAGCTTTATTCTGCTCGCTGACGTATATGTTAAAACGGATAATGTTTTTCAAGCTAAACAAACTTTGCAAAGCATAGTTGATAATTATGAAGGTGAAGACCTTAAACTTGAGGCAAAATCTAAATTGAAAGCGCTTGAGGCTTTAGATGAAAATATTGATAATTGATAAATTATAGTGTTATTATGAAATACAGACCGGCAGTTATAGTCATTATGTTAATTGTTGTTTCAGCTAATTTATTTGCTCAAAAATATGATGAGCAGATAACTGTAGTAGCTCCTTTCGAACCATCTGTTTCAGATGCAAATAAAATCAGCTCGGAGCCGCAACAATTTTCAGTCGACATCGAAAAAAGTAATTTTGATTATATATATACCTCTTTCTTAGGGTCAACAGCTATGATAACACCTACAGGTATAGCTATTCTTGATGCAGGTAAATATAATGGTTTGAGTAAAAAACATATTTTTTATTCAAAGTTGGGCTTCGGCTCAAATTTGGAACCATTTGCCCATATCTGCGTTAATTCTATAAATAACGACAAATTGTCCGGCGGATTTAGTATATCGCATAACTCTGCATGGCGACAAATGGATGTGTTGGCTGATAATACATATAGCAATACAAATTTTGATATTTATGGTAATGCAAAAATAAAAAATACTTTATTGCAATTAGATGCTTATTATAAGCATAATATGCTGCACTATTTTGGATTGGATACTTCTTATGTCGCAACTGATATATTAGCAGATACCAATTTGAGCCAAACTTATCATCGTACAGGCGCAAAATTGACCATCACTAATATTAAAACTGCAAATTTTGCTTATGACGTTAGCGCAAAATATGATTATCTGCAAGATGATTTTTATTATTCTCAACATGAATTTTCATTGCCGATGAATTTCACTTTTTTTACTAAATGGTTTGGCAAAAAAGTTCAAAATGAAAAATTAAATTTTAATCTTAATGCGAATTTTTGCTCTGTACAAGATGCAAATTATAGCAATCTTGTATATAATTTGTTCTTAATAGATTTTGAACCAAGTTATTCGTTGACAGTTGGAGCATTTTGCTTTAAACTCGGTGTTGATGTAGATTTTTATAACGATAAGTCGCAATCGACTGAGAATTATTTTAAGATACACCCTGCTGTCGAAATTAATACAACGGTAGTGCCCGATGCTTTTAGTTTGAGAATAGGTGCTAAAGGCGATGCACACAGAAATACAATCAGCTCTCTGTTTGATGAATGTAAATATATAGCTCCGGCTTTGGTACTGCGTGATAATTATAATCAAAGATATAATCAATTTAAAGATAAAGATTATAATGTTTTCCCTACCACAGTTACCAATGAAGCTTATAATATCTATGCATTCTTTGATACACGTTTCGGCAATTTTATTAACTTTTCTACAGGAGTGGAATTTGTGAAAACAGAAAATAAAGCCTTCTTCCTGTCTAATGCTGTAGAGGTCAATAATGTTAAGGTTAACCAATTTGATGTGGTTTTTGATGATATAAACCAAACCATAATCTCGGCAGATTTGACAATTTCCAATAATAAAAATCTGATATTCAGCCTTAACGGTAAATATTTTGTTAATCAATTAACAGATGGAGAAGATTTGAAATATCCGTATAATCTTTTTGATTTTGAAATATATTCGTTGCTGAAATATACTTTTGGCAACGATAAAATTTCGGTTGGCTTACAGGGATTTTTGTTGGGACCAAGTGTTGATGTTGCTTGTTTTAGTCCTACAGCAGATTATGTTGAACGTCCTATTATGGGCGATATGGGAATTACTGGTTCTTATGCCATAAAAAAGAATATTGCGTTGTGGCTTAATCTGAATAATTTGCTACATTATAATAATAAGATGATGCTGTATTATGCGTATCCGGAGTATCCTGCCAATGTAATGGCCGGTGTGACTATTTCGCTGTAGAGTTCAATATAGTACTGATATTTTTTTGATAAATAATCGGTAAAAATGCACTTTTTGTTGTTTATAAAAAGTGCATTTTTTTGTGCTAAAAAATTTATAAAAAAGCTTTTAAAATCAATAAAAAATATCTACCTTTGCATATTAAACAGTAAAATATTATAGATTGATTATGAGTGAGTTAGAAGAAAAAGAAAAGGTGGAGTCGGGTGTAGCAAAACAACAGGAATATACAGCAGACAATATACAGGTTTTAGAAGGTTTGGAGGCAGTACGCAAACGTCCTGCTATGTATATAGGCGACATCAGCCAGAAAGGTTTGCACCACCTCGTTTATGAGGTTGTGGATAATTCCATAGATGAGGCTCTTGCCGGCTATTGTAATCGTATAGATGTTGAAATTTATGAAGATAATTCGGTATCGGTACTCGACAATGGTCGTGGTATACCGGTGGATATGCACGAAAAAGAGAAACGCTCGGCACTTGAAGTGGTTATGACTGTTTTACATGCCGGCGGTAAGTTCGACAAAGGTTCGTATAAAGTCTCCGGCGGCTTGCACGGCGTTGGCGTGTCTTGCGTGAATGCTCTTTCTAAACACATGGAAGTCAAGGTGTTCCGCAATGGCAAGATATATCAACAAGAATATGCCTACGGAAAACCACTGTATAGCGTTAGAGAAGTAGGAACAACAGATAAAACCGGAACTTACGTGAAGTTTACTCCAGATGATGGAATCTTTATCGTTACACAGTACGAATTTTCTATTCTGGCAACACGCTTACGTGAACTCGCATTCCTAAATAAAGGTATCACCCTCAGCTTAATAGACCACCGTCCTAAAGAGGAAGATTCTAAAGAGCTTTCGGAGATTGTTTATCATTCGGAACGCGGCTTGATAGATTTTATAAACTATCTCGATGAGTCCCGTGAAAAGTTAATACCCGAACCTATATATATGGAGGGTGAACGCGGCGGCGTGCCATTGGAAATCGTAATGCAGTATAATACTTCTTTCTCGGAAAATATACATTCCTTTGTTAATAATATTAATACTATAGAAGGTGGTACTCATCTGACAGGTTTTAGACGCGCCCTTACAAGAACTCTCAAAAATTATGCGGATAAAACAGGTATGCTTGCTAAACTTAAATTTGAAATCAATAGCGATGACTTCCGTGAAGGTTTGACGGCTATTATTTCTGCTAAGGTTGCTGAACCTCAATTTGAAGGACAAACAAAGACCAAGTTGGGAAATAATGAGGTTATAGGAGCTGTAGACCAGATGGTTAGCGAATATCTTGGCTATTATCTCGAAGAACATCCAAAAGAAGCAAGAGATATAGTTAACAAGGTGGTGCTTGCTGCTACTGCCCGCCATGCTGCCAGAAAAGCAAGGGAACTTGTGCAACGTAAAAATGTGCTTTCAGGCTCCGGCTTGCCGGGAAAACTTGCCGACTGCTCCGATAAAGACCCTGCAGTTTGTGAACTGTTCCTCGTAGAGGGCGACTCCGCAGGCGGAAGTGCTAAAATGGGAAGAGATAGATTGTTCCAAGCTATACTCCCTCTGAGAGGAAAAATTCTAAACGTCGAAAAAGCTATGCAACATAGAGCTTTCGATAGCGAGGAAATTAAAAATATATATACCGCCCTCGGCGTTACAATAGGTACCGAAACTGATAGCAAAGCTCTTAATCTTGCTAAATTAAGATATCATAAGGTTGTTATAATGACCGATGCTGATGTCGATGGCAGCCATATCACAACGTTGATACTGACTTTCTTCTTCAGATATATGAAGGAAATGATTGAAAATGGCTATATCTATATCGCAACCCCTCCATTGTATCTTGTCAAAAAAGGAAGTGTAGACAGATATGCGTGGACAGAGGAAGAAAGAAAGTCTTTGACGACACAACTGTCAAGCGATGGCACCGATAAAGGTGTGAAAGTTCAACGTTATAAAGGTCTTGGTGAAATGAACCCCGAACAACTTTGGGTGACAACCATGGACCCTGCAACTCGTACCCTGCGTAAAGTGTCTATCGAAAACGCCCTCGAAGCCGATAGAGTCTTCTCTATGCTTATGGGAGACGAAGTGCCGCCAAGACGCGAGTTTATCGAACAAAATGCAAAATACGCTAATATAGACGCTTAGTCTATATTAGCTTTTATATGCTATCTGCTGAATACGTAACTTATAATGTTAGCACCCATCTTTAGAGCTTGTAAATGAGCTTCTTGCGTGTCGTTATGTACAGATGTGTGTTCCCAACCGTCTCCTAAATCACATTCGTAAGTGTAAAAACATATCAACCGACCTTCCCATATTAGTCCAAAACCCTGCGGTGGCTTGTTATCGTGTTCGTGTATCTTTGGTAAACCATCTGGAAATTTGTATTTGCTGTGATAAATAGGGTGCGTAAAAGGTAACTCTACAAATTCTAATTCAGGAAAAACCTTTTTCATCGCAACTCGTATGTGCTTGTCTAATCCGTAGTTGTCGTCAATGTGTAAGAAACCGCCTGATAATAAGTATGTCCTGAGATTTTGGGCTTCTTCATCATTGAACTGTATGTTGCCGTGACCTGTCAAATGAACAAACGGATAAGCATAAATGTCAGTACTGCCGACCTCAACTGTCGCCGGCTCCGGATTTATTGTCGTGCCGAGATTTTCGTTGCAAAATTCTATTAAATTTGGTAAAGATGTCGGATTTGCATACCAATCGCCTCCACCGGCATATTTTATCAACGCTATCTTTATCGTAGATTGCCCGTTTACTGTGACAACAGCCGTCATCAATATGCCAATTACTAAAATAATAGCTCTTACCTTTGAAGATATATATGTTTTGTTATATGATTTTTTCATTATACTTGTTTTTTATTACTCTTTATTCCTTTTGTATAATTTTAAAGCTGCTGCACTGCAACAAAATATGGCAGCAGTTTCAACTCTCAAAATGCTGTTGCCTAATTGTACTGCTTTATATCCGTGATTAATAGCCGTATCGACTTCTTTTTGCGAAAAATCACCTTCCGGTCCAATTAAAATAAGATTATATCCTTCTTTTATAGCATCATAATAGTATGGAGTGCCGAAATTATTGCAGTGCGCAATACATAAATTCCCGTTAAATTTTTTATCTATGAATTTGTTGAAAGTTGTCGGCTCATTTATTATAGGTAAATAAATATTGCCCGATTGTTTCATCGCAGCAATTGCGACGTTTTTTAGTCGCTCTGTCTTAACAACTTTACGCTCAGAGTGTTCGCTTATAATAGGAGAAATTTCATCAACGCCTATTTCTACACATTTTTCTACAATGAGTTCTATTTTTTCATTAGCTTTAGTCGGAGCGAAGGCAAGGTGAAAATAATAATTGTGACTACGACTCTTTTTTTCTACAGATTTAATTGCTGCGCTACACGTTTTGTCAATGCTGATAATTTCTGTTTGATATAAGTTTCCCCGACCGTCAGTAATAGCAATGGTATCTCCAATCTTTTTGCGCAAAACTTTAATGATATGTTTGGATTCTTCTGCCGGAATATTGATTATATCATTTTGAATATCAGGATAATAGAATATTTCCATGTTTTCTGATTTTTTTAATAAAAATATTTTTAGCGATTTGCAAATATACACGAAATCTTATATAACATCATCATCATCAGTTTCAAAATAGATATTATTTTCTCCTAACATTTTTATTATTTCTCCTAATTTAGTGTCGTTTTTGGCTTTGATGTTAAAAGATAACTTGATGCCATGATTAGTTAATTGCTTGGCAACTACTGAGTTACTTCTAAAACCGTGGATAATCCATTCTTGTGTCGGATTATATTCTTTGTGTAATTCTATAATTTGATTAAAAGATTTAACTGCGTGAATAATAAGCGATTTATTGTATTCTATGCTTAGTAGAATTTGTTTTTTGAAAATAGTCATTTGTGCATCTATGTCAACATTTATGCACTTATCGAGACCACATTCGCCTATAGCCAAGCATTTAGGGTGTTTGATAATCTGAATTATGGGGGCGAGCAGTTTGTTGTTGAAGAAGTTTTTGTCTTCTATAATTTCTTTATAGTCAGATAAATCCCATGGGTGTATACCTACGCTGATATATTTATTGTGGTTGAGTTCGGCTGTTTTGAGTTCTGAGAGATAGTTACCGGACAGAATATCGGCGGTACGTAAATTTTTTAAATATGATATATTCGTGTCGTTATAGTCGTGATGAGTGTGTATATCATTGATTTTAAACATTATATTGAAATATTGTGAAAATAAACAGACAACAGCAAACAGTGGCTAGCCTCTGTTTGCTGTTGTCACAATAATGTACTAAAAAGACAATTAAATAATTGCGTTGATAAGGAATGTAGTAGCTAAAGCCACGATAGCGTAAAGTTCTGGGAAAACGCTGAGTATAAGTGTTTTTCCGAATACGTCATAACCTGCTCCGATGGCGGCGATGCCGTTAGCGCAGAGTTGACCTTGTCTGATAGCAGAGATTAAACCGGCGAGACCTAAAGCTAATCCGGCTCCAAAAATACCTGCCGCAGTAGTCCATGTTATAGTTGGCAACAAACTACCTTGAAGCATAAAGAAGCCTAAGAAGCCGTATAATCCTTGTGTTCCCGGAAGAGCGCAAAGTACTAAATAGTTACCGAATGCGTCAGGGTTCTTTTTCATTGCACCTACTGCTGCATTTCCACCAATGGTTACTCCGTAAGCACTGCCTATACCTGCAAGTCCTACCATTAAACCGATTCCAATGTAAGCTAAAACGATTGGTTCCATAATTTTTCTATTTTAATTGTTAATATTTTGTTTTTATTTGTTTGTTAATTTTTAGATGTGTCGGCAAATGGTTTGTATTTTTTGCCGCCGCCGGTAAAACCGGAATTTTTATAAAATTCTACAAAAGTCAGACGCATAGGGTGGACAAAAGCACCTAATCCGGACATAAATATATTCATGGCATGTCCGATTACAAGTATAATAATCATCACTAATTGTTTGACGATGATTATATCAGGGCTGAGATTCATGGCTAAGTCGTTGAAAACGAAGCCCATAACAGAGCCGGAGATGCCGAGTGCGAATAAACGTATGTACGACAGCAAGTCACCGAGGAGACCTGTTATCATGTTATAAGTTCCCCATAAGCCTGAACCTATATTCCCAAAGATGAGTTTGACTATGTTCTTTCTACTTAAGTTATTGAGTAACAAGATACATATACCGCCAAGTGTACCACTGGTTATATATAAAATTTTGCTTAATTCAGGAGTTATGATATTTTTAGATGATAGTACATAAGTGCTGCCGCAGCCAAGTATCAATATAAGCCAACCTATTGTAGATATGGCACTGCCGGGCTGTTTTTGTTTAAACATGTTGAACACTTTTATAATCATACCGAAAATAATCTGAAAAGCACCGATTATCAATGATGCGTAGAATAATTGGTTAGAATCAAGCATAAATTCTTTAATAGCTACTACCCATTTCCATGGTTTTTCGATTAAAGGAATGCCAAACAGGTTGCCGCTGATGATGCCCATAACTGTGGTTGCTGTTCCCAAGAAGAATGCCAGCCATAAAATGCCTTTCATCTTTGGCTTAACGCGTTTCATCATCACTAAAGAAGCAAGGATAATTAACAATCCGTAGCCTGCATCGCCCAAGCATAATCCGAAGAAAAGCATGAAAAACGGTGCAAAAAACGGTGTCAAGTCTATTTCGCCATATTCAGGTAAGGTATATAACTCGCCGATAGGCTCGAATAAACGTGTAAACCAGTTGTTTTTCAGTAAGATAGGAACTTTCTCGTCTTTTTCCGGAACCCTTGACATGTATAAAACGTCATCTTGTAACAACATCTCTTGCAACTTGTCTTCTTTTGCTTCCGGAACCCAGCCCTCAATCAACTTAACTTTATCGTCAGCAATACTCTCTGTGTCAAGTTTTACTTTTGAAAAGTCAAATTGCGTTTGTGCCACAGAACTTTCTTTTTCTAAAGATAGCTTGCTATCCTTTGCAAATGCAATATATTGCTGCTCAATATCAGATAGTTGCTTGTTAATGTCAGCTTCTTTAGCATTTAATTCCGAAAGTGATATTGCAGGCAACTTTACAGTGTCTGCGTCAATAGAAATTTTAGCTTCTTTAGTAACAGTGACAAAAAAGCATGCTGTTGATGTTTGACTGACTACCATGGCGTTGAAATCTTCTTTCCAACTGTCTATAAAACTTTTGTGAGAACAGGTAAAAAAGTTGATATGATAGCCTGTTTCAGCAATTTGCTTTATTCTTTTGTTGCTGAAATCGCCCCACGGAGTTAAAGTTTGTATGTCTTTTCTTACTGAGGCAAGTTCGTGGTTCAGATTATCTTCTTTACTGTTTATATCTTCAAGTTGTAACAGTAGAGTATTGTTGTCGACAGCAGTAGCCGGTTTAAATTCTCCGATGTTTTCTTTCTTTACTATTTTGTCGATAAACTTGGCAGCCGATTTATATCTTTTGAGAAGGTCTATCTGGCTTTCAAGTTTTTCGTTTATGGTACTTACAGTTGCTTTTTCAACAATTTGTACAACACCGATTTCATGAAGTTTGTTCAAAAAGTTGTCATAATCTCCATAATATAACAGGAAGTCATATTTTTTCATTGGAAGTATCATTCTTCGCCCTCCTTTCTTTGTTGTCTGTCTTTTACTATTTTTTGAGCAGACTTAGACAGGTTTTCTTCATCTTCTAAGAAGCGTTTAATTTTCAGAATGGCATCTTCGAAGCCGGGAATTTGGACTTTTTCGTATAGATTGACTTTTTGTGTTGTCTTTTTTCTTGCATTTTCCAACATAGCCATTTTTTGCTTTACGACCTCATTTTCTATAGCTTTAGTAGCGAGGTCTTTCATAATGGAGATGCCGTCAGGGAACCATGCAGGGTTTGTGAAAAGACAATAGTTTTCTACATGAAAGTCTATTTTCTCTAAGACAGGAGTTTTCACGCCTGCGATTTTTTTGAATGACAGTTCCACGTCATTTATACGAAGCAGAGAGGTGTCAAATTCGTTCCATAGTCCAACTATGTTGGAATATGAAGCTACCTTATTCTCATATTCGGCGTTAAGCCTTTTCGCTTCATCTTTAGTCTTTTTAACTTCCAATCTAAGAGCTGATTCTTTGTTTTTTATTGTAGGCAGAGCGCTAACCCTGATTTTCAATTGCTTGTTCAGATCTTGCATGGAAGTTTTGTTATATTGATATTTTATAGCCATAATTAATTATTTAATTATTATGCCAATATTTTTCAACTAAAGATTGTTTGATACCTACTTCTGCTTTAGAGAAGTATTTACTAAATAGTTCCCAAGCGGTATTGAGCATAGTAGTGATGTCGATATTAACATCTATAGCTAATAATTTTTCGGAATAATCATGAGCGAAAGCGATAGTACGTTCATCATAGTCGCTCAGGTCGAAGCCGTTTTCGAGTTTGGTTTTAGCGTTAGCGGCATCGGCGAATAGTCTCACGGCGGTGTTCATCACCTGCGGGTGGTCTTCGCGGGTTTGTTTTCCGATAACGAGTTGTTTTAGACGTGACAAGCTTCGGAATGGGTCAACAATAACTTTGCTGATGTCGGTATCTTTTCTCAGAAACAGCTGACCTTCAGTGATATATCCGGTGTTGTCGGGTATAGCGTGAGTAATGTCGCCGCCGCTGAGGGTTGTTACAGCGATAATGGTGATAGAGCCGCCTTCGTGGAATTGAACGGCTTTTTCATATATTTTAGCAAGGTCGGAGTATAATGAACCCGGCATACTGTCTTTTGATGGTATCTGGTCCATACGGTTGGAAACTATACACAGAGCATCAGCATATAATGTCATATCCGTAAGAAGTACAAGGACTTTTTCGTTACAGTCGTGAGCAAAATATTCAGCAGCTGTCAGAGCCATATCAGGTATTAACAGACGTTCTACGGGAGCATTCTCTGTGGTATTGATGAAGCTGATAATTCTGTTTAGTGCGCCGGCGTTGTCAAAAGTATTCTTGTAATACAGATAGTCATCATGTGTCAATCCCATGCCGCCGAGGATTATTTTGTCAGCTTCTGCGCGGAGAGCAACGGTAGCCATAATCTGGTTGTAGGGTTGGTCAGGGTCTGCAAAAAATGGTATCTTCTGACCGGTGACTATGGTGTTGTTCAAGTCGATGCCGGCGATGCCGGTAGGGATAAGTTTAGAAGGCTGCATCCTCTTTACAGGGTTCACTGAAGGACCGCCGATTTCACGTTCTTCGCCGCTTACCTCAGGACCGTCGTCAATAGGAGTCCCATAAGCGTTGAAAAATCTGCCGGCAAGTTCCGGTCCTACTTTCAACACAGGGGGCTTCCCAAGAAAAACAACTTCTGCGTTAGTAGGTATGCCTTCTGTTCCGGCAAAAACTTGTAATGTGACATCGTCACCGTCAATTTTTACAACTTGCGCTCTTTTGCCGTCAATAACAGCCATCTCATCATAACCTACTCCCGTGGCTTTAAGTGTACATGTAGCTTTGGTTATCTTGGTGATTTTCGTATATATACGTTGAAATGCTTGCGTTGTCATTATTCCACTCTCCTTTCTTGTAGTGTCTGATTAACATCATTAAGATATTTATTGAAGTTTTCAGAATTAAATTCCGAATAGTTCATCTGTTTCATGGCGTTTATTATACGTTTGAAATAAGGGTTGATTTCTTCAAAAGAATCAAAGTTGAATTTGGCATCACAGATACTTAAAATGAGTTCGAGCATATACTTTTGTCTTTCCATCGGCGTGTTGGCATCAATGTTGTCAAAGGCATCTTGTTGTAATATGACGAAGTCTATAAGTTCCGATTTCCAGAATCTGAGGTGATATTCTATTGGAACGCCGTCGTCTCCAAGTATGTTGATTTGTTCTTTAGCTTCTTTACCTCTCAAGATGATATTTTTAGTTTTCATTATTTCGTTCACCCAATCTGGAGAGACTTTGTTAGCGAGATAATTTTGAACTTGTTCATAGTCAAGGTATTTAGAGTAAGATTCTATAGGTTCTACAGCGGGGTATCTTTTGCCGTCAGCGCGGTCTTGCGACAAGGCGTAGAAGCAGCGTGCAGCTTTTTTTGTGGATTCCGTAACCGGTTCTTTCAGGTTACCGCCGGCAGGCGATACTGTTCCGATGAATGTTACAGAGCCTGTTTTGCCGTTGTTCAGATGTACGAAGCCGGCACGGGCGTAAAAACTTGAGATGATAGCCGAAAGGTCGACAGGGAAAGCATCTTGTCCGGGTAATTCTTCCAAACGGTTTGACATCTCACGCAGAGCTTGCGCCCAGCGAGATGTGGAGTCGGCAAGCAATAACACCCTTAATCCCATACTTCTGTAATATTCGGCAATTGTCATACCTGTATATACTGATGCCTCTCTTGCTGCAACAGGCATGTTGGAAGTATTACAGATGATGGTTGTACGGTCGTTAAGTTTTCTGCCTGTCCGCGGGTCTATGAGTTCAGGAAATTCCGTGAAGATTTCTACAACTTCGTTAGCACGCTCACCGCAGGCGGTGATAATGATAATGTCTGCCTCCGCTTGTTTTGCAATAGCATGTTGCAAAACAGTTTTTCCGCAGCCGAAAGGTCCCGGAATAAAACCTGTACCGCCTTCAGTAATAGGATTTAATGTGTCAATAGTTCTGACACCGGTCTCAAGTACCTTTGCAGGCATTGGCTTGTCTTTGTATACCTTGATGGGCTTTTTGACAGCCCACTTTTGTGTCATAGTCACGTTTATCGTATGACCATCAGCATCAGCTAATTTAGCTATAGTATCTTTTATGGTATATTTGCCGGCAGGAACTACTTCTTTTACAATGTATTCTTTGTCAAAAGAAAAAGGTACCATGATTTTATGGTCTATCCAATTTTCTTTGACACTGCCAAGCCAGTCTCCGGCTGTTACTTTGTCGCCGAGAGTTGCTGTCGGAGAAAATTCCCATAACTTATCGTCCTCTAATGGATTTGTGTACTCACCTATTTTAAGAAAAGTGGCATCCATCTTGTCAAGGTCGTTTTGCAATCCGTCATAATTTTTTGAAAGTATACCGGGACCTAAAGTTACTTCGAGCATGTGCTGCATAAACTCAACAGTCGCTCCTACTTTTAACCCTCTTGTACTCTCAAATACTTGAATATATGCAATATCACCAATTATCTTAATGACCTCCGCCATTAAATCGGTATCACCTAATTTCACATAACAAATTTCATTCTGCGAAACAGGTCCATCAACCTTTACGGTAACAAGGTTAGATATTACACCTACTACACTTCCTGTAGTCTTATAATTCTTATCCATAAATTTGATTGTTGTTTTAAGTTATTGATTTTCAAATTTATAATTTGATTTTATTTCGTTAAGTAATTTGGTAAATAATAGTTTGCCTTTTTCTGTGTCTAAATTGAACCATCTGTCTGCTATTCTTAATTTAATCAAAATGGCAATCACTAATTCAAAAGAAAAGTATTCAAATGTCGTGGCATCATCAAGCCATTGCCATTTCAACATGTCTATGGCTTCTTCACGCTTCATTAAATTGTCAGACTCATAAATCAATAATATCTTTTCTATCACAGGCAAATCTATGGAAAGTCCAAAGTCCTTGGACCCGCTCTTGGCTATAGCCAAAATGTCTTCATTGATGATGATAAGTTGTTCTTCCG
Organism: Bacteroidales bacterium; assembly: GCA_023230285.1. GTDB lineage: Bacteria > Bacteroidota > Bacteroidia > Bacteroidales > BM520 > RGIG7150. Next base: position 22,965 of record JALNXP010000004.1, read on the forward strand.
GATTTAATGAGTATTTTCTCGCATTTATTGCCGTGGTAATTGTTTTGAGCATGAACTCAAATTCAAACCACAATTTTAACAACTGATTATCAATGGTCTTAAGATAATTATAGTATAAATATTGTAGGCGTTTTTCCCAATATACAACACCTTGATTATTGTCAAAATCGTTATACTCTTCAACAAAAGTTTTAAGATATGATACTAAATTTTCAGGCTCTTTTAAATTATCAGTCAGTTGATTGATACCATAGTTACCTAAATTGTTAAACTTATCATTCTCTTTTTTTATTAATATATTGATAATATTCTCGTTATCAAAAGAATAATATAAATTGTTTATTGTAGAGAAGTCATCAGGGTGCAGCCCTTCCTGTAAAAAAGTTTTAAATTCATCTTGCTTAAACAGTAATTTTTTTTGGTCAAATACTATTTCAGGCATTCCCGCAATAAGGCAATAATAGTTCCTGCTCATCGCTATTATTTTTTGAATAGTAAATCAAAAGTTCTTGGACGAATATAATTCTTGATGAAAGCACTAAAATCTTCTTCAGTGAAATTTATTTTGTAACCACCATTTTCCACGACTATCGAAAAACCATTTTTGATTTCTTTAGTCGGATAAAATTTTACTTTATTGCTTAATGATTTTGATAATGAACTGTCTATAAAATCATCTACTTTGCTGCCTTCAGGAAAAAGAATATCAAGTGAGGTATTCTCTTTTTGGAAGTCCCAATTACTCAGCATTGTCGTAATCATTTGTTTTATAAACGATTGATCATTAAATGCTTCTTGTATAGGCTTGTCGATGATGCTGCTAAGCATAACATCAACAATATTCTGTTTTATAGCAGATAAAGATTGATTAGCTGTCATTTCCAATTCAGCGTTAACTTTTTTCTTCTGCTCTACATTGTCTGAATTGGCTTTTGCTATAATTTGCTCCGATTGCTTTTTTGCATCTACAATCAGTGCGTCAGCTTTTGCTTTAGCTGCATTAATAATTTCATCAGCTTCTTTATTGGCTTTTGCTATTCCTTCGTTATAAATCTTGTCGGTTAGTTTCTTTAGTGTATCTTCCATATAGAGAAGTATTAATATTTAATAAAAAGTTTGTGAATTATTTTATGTTGATTGCTCAATGTTAATAGTTTTTTTTTGATAACAAAAGCAATCATCACTTTCGAGATGATTACTTTTGTTATTATTGACAGCTTATTCAGCCGTAACAGCTAATGGTGCCGCTTGAACATATACGCGGGCAGCAAGTTCTTTGTCTAACATATATAGCCCATATCCGTTGTCTTTAATCATTTTTAAACTGCCGATGATTTCTTGTGCATTGTCTTCTTCTTCAACTTGTTCGTCAATAAACCATTTTAACATGCTTTGTGTCGCATAATCATCTTCTTTTACGGCTATAGAATATAAATTGTTTATAAGTGCAGTCACTTTTTGTTCATGTGCATAAGTGTCTTCGTATGCTGCTAATGGCGATGCCCAATTAGTCTCTACTGCATCTATCGGAGCTAAAACAACTTTACCGCCTCTCGATACTAAATATTTGAATAAAATCATAGCATGATCTTGTTCTTCTTTGAATTGTACTTCAAACCAATTTGCCATTCCTTTGTATCCATTGTCCTGACAATAAGCAGACATTGACAGATATAAATATGCTGACCATAATTCTGCGTTAATTTGTGCGTTAATTGCTTCTTCGATTTTTTTACTGATCATAATTTTAATTTTTAAATGTTTTTATAAAAGATATTTCTTATAAATAGTGAGCAAAAGTAAAAAGTTTTTATATGGTAGTCAAATAATATTTTCTAATTAACTAATTTTTAACGATAAAAATATATCGATTTGCTTGGTCACCAATTGTGATTAGTTTGCCGGTGTAGTGATAATTCCGGCGCAATGGTCATACTTCGCTCCTGTAGATGTAGCAAACACGTTGTTTTCATTGTTAATTCTAAGCGCAGCCATGAAAGCAAAAATTAAGGCTTCTTTGTAGTCTGTTATCGTATCGTCAGGAATTATGATATTTGCATCAGACAAAATTCTAATGATATTTATTAAGTGCTTATTGTGCGCTCCGCCGCCGGTGCATAGAACAGTTTTGTGTGCTGTTATGTTGTTTGAAATTTGTGTGGCGACATGTTCGGTGGCAGTTGCAATAAGGTCTTCAACAGTTAAAACCGACTGATATTTTTTTATTATCGGAATAATGTTGCTATCAAACCATTCTTTGCCCAAAGATTTTGGATATGGCTTATTATAGTAGTCTAAGGTATTGAGTTCATGCAGTAAGTGACTGTCTACATGATTACTTTCGGCTATTTTACCATCTTTATCATAATCAAGGTTGATGATGTTGCAAAGATGATTTATTAGCATATTAGCCGGAGAAATGTCATACGCTATCCTTTTTCCTGCTTTATTGAAGGAAATATTGGAAAATCCTCCGATGTTGAGACAATAGTCATATTGTCCGAACAGCAGCTCATCGCCGATTGGTACTAATGGAGCGCCTTGTCCGCCGAGATTTATATCTTGCGAACGAAAGTCGTTGATGACCGTAATACCTGTTTCATCGGCAATTGCCTGTCCATTACCTATTTGCAATGTATAACTTAAGTCGGGACGGTGGAAAATAGTATGCCCGTGACTTGCGATATAATCCGGTTGAATATTCCATTTGTCACAAAAAATGTTGACTTGTCTGCCTAAATATTTACCGTAAAGCCAATCATTTTCTGCGATAATATCTGCGGGTGAATAAAAAGAATCGATTAATAATCTTTTTATTTCATCTGGATAGCTAACTGTTTCCGATACTGTAATTTTAAATGTCCACTTTGAATTGGTCTTGTCGAAGCAGCAATAAACAATGTCAAGTCCATCTAAACTTGTACCGGACATTAAACCGATTATGTGAGACATAATACGTTAAATTTCAATAACTTGTAGAATGTCCTTGCTCGTTATATTGTAAATATATATGACTATATTACAGTTATCGTAGACCCATTCATTGTTCCAAGTCATAGAATAAGATTTGTTGTCTTTTCCGAGACCGTTTATGGGTTTGCCCCAAGCTCTGTTAAAAGAGGAACGAAGGACATGGTTATGTACGTAATCTTCAATAATTTCTTCACCATTAGCTTGCGGACTGACGATACCGCTTTCAACAACAAAAGCACAAAGTCCGGCAGTAACAGCTTCAGTTCCTTTGACGTTTGTTTCTATATTAACAGTAAGTTGCTGTGTTTCTGTGTCAAAATTTTTGGAGGCAGTGATGGTGGCGGTGGCTATGTCGTCAATCATATCTTCTACTTTTTCTTCCCATTCGGTGTAGTCGGTTATGAAGGTAGAGCCATAAGCTGTTCTGTTGAGGACACCTTTTGGATAAGATGTTAATCCAAAATAATCATGAATTGCATTACCTTCGACAGTTCTGTAGTCGGCAGTATATCCGGCGACAGGCATGGCGTAAAAGCCGGCATGTATGCCTATTGCTATTATCTTATCGCCATACAGTGTTTGCAGTTTGTTGATTTCTGCATGCGCTTTCGGACAGTTCTGGCAACGTTGTCCCGTAAATTCTTCTATCAGAATATTTCTCGTGGTAGTCGTAGTTGTTGTATCATCGCCATTTATTACCGGAGTAAGATATTCATCAGTAGGGATAACATCACAACTTGTTGCAAAACAAGCGATTATGGTAATTGCCAATCCTAATATAACAGTTTTTTTCATAATTATCGATTTTTATGTGTGTTTAAAATGATGTACTTAAAGAGAGTGATAATCCGCTGGCTGCAGGTACGTATCTGCATACGCCACCAACACAAAGTAATCCTTCGCGCTGCCGTCCGTAAGAGAGTGAAACTCTTGTAGATTGATAAATATAGCCGGCAGAAGCCATGTAATAATGAAGTTTGTCGTTTTTATCCGAATTGCCATAATTATATTCATCAGAAATAGAGAAAAACCAATGAGGAATGCTGTATTCGAGGAGTAAAGTAGCCCAATTACCTTTGTCCTGTTTTGTAAACAGAGCCTGAGCTTCAGCACGTAAAGAGTTTTTGTTGTCAATTTTCCAAGTAATGTCGGCTATGCCGATGTTAGCATTAACAACTCCGTACTCGCCGATGGTGTGTCCTTCAATTCTGTCTTTGTCGTAAAGCAGATTAATGTAGGTAAATATGCTTTTCCAATTTTTATTAAAGCGTTTTGTA
>JALNXP010000130.1 GCA_023230285.1 Bacteroidales bacterium
TTGCTAAAATAAAAAATCAATATCCTGACATTCTATGGATTGGGATAATTTATTCTTTTTTTGATAACTCAATCCTAAAACTATTTGATGATACATTTTCAATTATTGATGACATCTCAATAATTATTCGCAAAATAAATAGCCTCTGTAATAACAATTTTACAAACAGCAATGAAAGTGGTCAATTATCGGAACGTGAAACAGATGTTTTACACTTTATTGCAAAAGGTTTTTCAAATAAAGAAACAGCTGATAAATTAAATATCAGTATTCACACTGTAAACACACACCGCAAAAATATTATGGAAAAAACAGGAATCCGAAGTCTAGCAGGACTTACGATTTATGCTGTATCTAAAGGTATTATATCTATTGATTAACCTTGCCGCATCACTTGTTTTGGTTATTAATCCATATAAATTTCATCACTTTTAGCGATTTTCCGATTGACATTTTACTCCTTTTTTTGCACTTTGATTTAAAATAAATAAACGGAGATAAAATGAAAAAAATAATCATTCTGATGCTTGGGCTTGTATTGATATGGCAGGTTAAATCACAAGAAAAAACCGATGCCATGTTATTTGGCGATGTAAAATCGGCAAAAACCCTAGAGCATATACCTTATTCTACAATAATGGTAAAAGGTACGAATATTGGCACAACTGCTGATGGCACTGGTCATTATAAACTTGCAAATTTACCTGTAGGCAAGTGTACAATAGTAGCTCGGGCAATCGGATATAAACAACAAGAGAAAGAGGTTGTCATGGAAAGAGATAAAGCAGTAAAAATCTTTTTTCAATTGGAAGAAGATGTTCTATCACTTGAGCAAGTTGTTGTTACTGCAACAAGAACTGAACATCACTTAAAAGATGTGCCCGTTAGAACTGAAATAATTTCAGCTAAAACAATTGAAAATAAAAATGCTAGTAATATCTATCAGGCATTAGATGGTACCCCTGGCGTTAGAGTGGAAAATCAATGTCAATTTTGTAACTTTACAATGGTTCGGATGCAAGGGTTGGGCGCAGAGCATACTCAAGTACTAATTAATGGACAGCCTATCTATTCCGGATTGGCGGGAGTTTATGGTTTGCAGCAAATGAGCACGGTGGATGTGGATAAAATTGAGGTAGTAAAAGGCGCAGGATCAGCATTGTATGGGAGTGGAGCAATAGCGGGTGCGATCAATATTGTAACCAAAGAGCCCGATTTTATTCCTACAACTACATTGGTTCTACAATTAGGAAGCCATAAAACAAATCGGTTTGACCTAAACTCATCGATGCGTAATGAAAAGGGGAATATCGGGTTAAATATTTTTGCTCAACGTTATTCTGAAGGGGCTATTGATGAGACGGGACCCGGGATGACTAGAGAAGAGGTGAAGAATAAAGATGGGATTTCAGATAGAGTGATGAGCAATTTGACCAATGTGGGTTTTGGTTTGTATATCAATGATGCGTTCCTAAAAAATGATCAACTGATTATTCGTGGAAAATCGGTTTTTGAGAACCGTGAAGGGGGAACCATGACTGATGATTATTTCCGTAATCCGCTGACTGATGGAACAGAGAATATCACTACCGACAGGTATGAACTTTCTCTTAACTACAATAAACCGATTAAGACGAAGTCGGAAATCAATTTCAGTATGGCTTTCACAAATCACAACAGAAATGCCACAAACGACTCCTATTTGAACGATTACATGGCAACGCATGGTGATTCAGTTCCCGATTTAAGAGAGATGAGACCCTATCTTGCCAATGAACACTCTTTGACTTCCACTTTAACTTTTAATACAAGGCTGAAGAAACACAGTTTCATTGTTGGGGTACAAGGCTTTTATGATATTCTTAAGGAATCCGGAATGTATGTAGTAGTGGATGAAACCAGTCCTTTTTTAGGCACTTCGTATCGTTCAACCTCTAATAAATCGGCAAGGGAGTTTGGCGTGTTTGTTCAAGATGAATGGGGCATTACCGATAAATTCATGATCGTGCCCGGTATCAGACTGGATCATCATCATTCGGGAGAAGAGTATGTATCTGATCAACAAGTATTTGAAGCTGCAAATTTTCCCAAAACAAACTTCGATGAGACGGCAGTCAATCCTAGAATGGTCGTGAAATATGCTATATCCGATAAATTTACCTTACGCGCCAATGCCGGTGCAGGATTTCGTGCTCCATATGGTTTTTCTGAAGATTTACACCTTTGTAGTGGTTCTCCACGTGTTTGGAAATCATCTGATTTAAGTCCTGAAAGATCGGTAAGTTACAATCTTTCAGCAGATTACTACGGAAAACAATTTAGGATAAGTGCAAACCTATTCCGGACAGATCTGAAAAATAAAATTGGCTTTACTGATGCGGATCCCAATATTGCCGCATTGGGGTACGATTATCAGTGGAAAAATATTGACGATGCTTTTGTACAAGGAGTAGAATTGTCGTTAATGTTTAACATCATAAGAGGTTTCAATTTGGGTGTTGATTTCACTTATAATCAGGGTAAATACAAAAATGTAAGAGAGGATTGGGTTAGCACAGAATATGAAAAAGTGAGTCAATACATTTCAAGATTCCCTACCACAACGGGCAATTTTAAAATTGAATATACGCCCAAAACTTGGACCTTTACTGTCATCGGTAACTATCAAGGAACAATGTATATTGACTACTACAGTGAGGATGAAACCTTGTCAAAAATCAAGAAAACGGAGCCGAATATGATATTTAGTGCGAGAGTTTCCAAGAAAATCAAGCAGTTTAAACTGTATGCCGGCGTGAATAATATCTTCAATTATGTTCAGGACGAAAGACACCTGGATGATGCAGCCTTTATGTATGCTCCGGTGTATGGCACTACGTTTTATGGCGGAATATCAGTGACTATAAGTCATTGATTTAGTATGAAAACGGAGGAATAAAAACGTACTGATTTTAATTTGGATATCAGTAGTTATCATTACCAAAATCAAGCAAAAAAACGAAAAGTATTTATTTCAAAAACTGAAACAACAAATTCGATTAGGGTCTTTTATGTTCTATCAGATGCTTAAGTGCCATAAAATATCAAGTTTTTATGTAGTTAGCCGCTATTTACGACTATTAAAACACTCATTTTTTTATTTTTTGTTTTTTTATGGTTAAATAAAAAAGGGGGAGGTAGGAAGGTGCCACATCTTAAAAGAAACTGCTGATTTCTCAAGCTGGACACTCTGATCAAATGACTTAAAAATACGAGACAATGAGCCTATTTAGTAACTTTATAAAAAATGCAGCAAAACCTTCCGATACTTTTTTAGGTAAAATGATGCTTAAGGGTATGAACTATGGACACCAAAAAATGGCTTTGTGGTGCATTGATAACCATATAAAACTGTCCGGGAATGAAGATGTTTTAGATATTGGTTGTGGTGGTGGGCAAAATATTACTAACTTTTTGAAACGTACTAATGGCAAAGTCTATGGCATTGACTATTCACTTGCAAGCGTTGAAAAGTCTTTGAAGAAGAACAAAAAAGCCGTACTCGAAAAGCGTTCTGAAATTGTGCAAGCCAACGTTTCGGCTATTCCGTTTGAAGATGAAGCTTTCGATTTGGCAACTGCCTTCGAAACTATCTATTTTTGGGAAAATATAATTAATGACTTCAAAGAAGTGAAACGGGTGTTAAAATCAAATAGTAAATTTGTTGTCTGCAACGAATCCTCAAAAATGGAAGGAAACGAACGTTGGACAAATATCTTGGATATGAACATTTATACGGCGGAAGAAATTGTTGACACTATGCAACAAGCAGGTTTTGCCGATGTAAAATCATATAAAAAAGAGAACACGCAACAAATATGTGTAATAGGTAAAAAATGATGTTGATCACATTAAGGCCGATAGGAATAATATATACTCCCTTTAAAACCAAAAGTGGAATGCCGATTCAGGCAAGTGGAGCCTTAGGAATAAAAGGACATATAGTATTAAATGAAGAATTTCTTCCCGGGCTGGCAGACCTTGATGGATTCTCACATATAATTCTGATTTATTACTTTCATAAATCAACGGGATATGAATTATTGACCAGGCCTTTTCTTGACAATACACCGCGGGGAGTTTTTGCAACAAGAGCTCCTAAAAGACCTAATCCAATCGGCTTTTCCGTTGTGCGAAATATAAAAATTGAAAAGAACATCATCTATGTAGAAAATGTTGATATACTTGACGAAACACCTCTTTTAGACATAAAACCATACGTTCCCGGCTTTGATATTCACAAAACAGAAAAAAATGGATGGCTTGAAAACAAAACGGACGACCTGAATAATACTAAATCAGATGGAAGGTTTAAATAAGCAATTGGAGTTTAAACAATCATATGTCAAAAAGAACTACCAATTCTCCAGATAGAGCCTACACAAAAATTACCAATCGCTACGACGATGTGTTGACAGCACGCAAGTGGTGGAGCCGTCTTTATATGAATTGCATTTGGAAAGTGGACGACAATTTGGTGGCAAAAGAGGTGTTAGAGATGCTACCCGATGATTTTCAAGGGGAAATTTTGGATGTTCCGGTAGGAACAGCCATTTTTACTGCCGAAAAGTTTCGCAATATGCGGAACGCAAAAATCGTGGGTGTCGATTTTTCAAAAGATATGCTCAGTATTGCCAATGAACGTGTTTTTCGTGAAAAGATTGAAAATGTAGGGTTGCAACATGGCGATGTTTGTAAACTTGCATTTGAAAATGAGCGTTTTGATGCGGTACTTTCTATGAATGGTTTTCATGCTTTTCCCGCATCAAAATACAAATCGTTTTGTGAAATCTATCGTGTACTTAAACGAGGCGGTATTTTCTTGGGTTGCTTTTATGTTAGGGGGGAACGCCGCATCGCCGATTGGATTGTTCGCTATGTATTAGATAAGAAAGGATTTTTCACTCCGCCACATTTTACAAAAAAGGAAGCGATAGAATTGCTGAAATCATTTTACGGAGAAAAAGTAGAGGTAAAAAATCATCGCTCAATATTGATTTTTAAGTGCGTGAAGTAAATGAATAATAAAGAGGAAAATAAAACGGTATTTGTTAATAAACAGTATCACCATCATCATACACACACGCAAAATGTTCGGAGGAAAAAGCTATTATGGGTTACGCTACTCAATTTTTCCATAAGCTTGGTACAAGTAGCAGGTGGAATTATCTCCAACAGCCTTTCCCTTATTTCCGATGCGATACACAATTTGGGAGATACATCCGCTATTTTCATTGCCTTTTTAGCCGGGAAACATGCCGCTAAGAAACCTGATGCTCAAAAGACTTTCGGTTACAAACGTGCCGAGATTTTAGCGGCTCTTTTTAATGGAGTGGTATTGATCGCCATTTGCATTTTCCTTTTTGTGGAAGCCTACAAACGCTTCATGTACCCACAACCTATCAAGGGCGGAATCATGCTGACAGTAGCTGTTTTCGGACTGTTGGCTAATTTAATTTCGGTGTTGGTATTGCAAAAAGACAAATCGCACAACCTGAATATACGTGCTGCGTACCTGCATTTGTTGGGCGATACGCTCTCCTCCGTAGCGATTATTGCAGGCAGTATAGCCATTCTCTTTTGGCAAGTTTACTGGCTCGACCCGCTCATAACTGTTGCCGTTGGAGTTTACATCATCTACCACACCTGGGGCGTGGTACGCCAAACGGTAGATATCCTGATGCAGGCAACACCCCGCCACATCGACCTTCAAAAAATCAAACAAAGCGTGGAAACCTTACCACAAGTTGAAAATATTCACCACCTGCATATATGGCAAATGGATGATGAACATATTCATTTAGAAGCTCATCTCAATATGTCTCAAGACATGTCGCTTAGCGAAGCTCAATCTTCTCGTCATAACGTGGAAAGGGTATTAAAAGAAAAATTCGGCATAAGTCATATTACCCTGCAAATTGAGTATAAAGGTTGCGAGAATAACAACGAGTTGATTTTTGGTAGAGAAAAGAAGAAACTATCTGATAAACATCAAAATTAATTTGTTTTCAAAGGTAGATTCAATCCTAATCAAGCATTTGACAACACTAAATTGGGAATACCCTCGGAAAATCAATAATCTTACCTAAAATGCTTAAATAAATACCTAATTAAAGACTATAACTCACAGTAGCGAGAAGTGCATTGCAGTGAGTTTCGAAAGAAAAAGAAGTTGATTGAGCCCTACGCGCAAAACATAGAATCTGCACGATACTCAGGAACATAAGGAAGGATTTGCATTATATTCAGGAATTACAAGGTCATAGTAGCAACAAGACTACCGGGATTTATACCAATGATAGCGCTAAAAATTTGCAAAATCATAAAAACCCATTTGACGATTTTCAACAAATTGTTTTACCTTTGATAAACAAGTGCAATTTTATGGTACCAACCCAAAAAGATAGATTGGTGTGTTAAAATGACATACGTAAAAGAGTTACAAATGGATTATGAATAATGAAAACGAAAAATCGAATAAACCGCAAAGAACGCAAAAACAACTCCGCGACCTTTGCACATCTTTTGCGAACTCTGCGGTTAAAAGAACAAGGGTTAAACTGCAAAGAACGCAAAGATTTTACGCAAAGAACACAAAGAAAACTCTGCGACTTCTGCACATCTTTTGCGAACTCTGCGGTTAAAAGAACAATAGTTAAACCGCAAAGAGCGCTAAGATTTTACGCAAAGAACGCAAAAAAAACTCTGCGACCTCTGCGCATCCTCTGCGAACTCCGCGGTTAAAAAAAATCATTATGATTGAAAACGAATTGACAAATAAATAGTTGATACGAGATACAATTTTAATGATAGAAATATTGGAGATCAAGTATTCTTTATTTCAACTGCTTAACAGCACAGTTACAA